>JASEIE010000350.1:1461-4136 GCA_030024065.1 Thermodesulfobacteriota bacterium | reverse complement strand
CTTTATGATCTCCTTGTAACCTGCTGCCACTTCCTTAGTAGTGAATGGTAGGTATCTTTCAAATAATGCGCCCCATTCACCATTAAGGTCACAAACTACTTCACCACTCGGAAGTGTTATGGTCTTCTTCTCCATTTGGGAATAAGCAATGGACATAAAGGTTAGTGGGGCAACCAAAATAATTAGAAATAAAAAGACTCTTTTTAACATAATTCATCGACCCCCTTTCTTTAATCACGACGAAAATTAAAGACGATTTTATACCGTTTCGCTACATCACCTTGCTCTTTTAATGCAATTCTCACTGAATGCGTAGCATATCTTGTTAAGGGCTGACCACGATGGTGTTCCCAATTATGGCAGAGACTAACGGTGGAATTAGTAGGGGGGGGTACCGCATTCGTTAGATCGTGGTTAGGCAACTTTTTGAATCTTGGTTACCCTGCGTATTTTATCTTTCAACCAAGCATTAATTAGTGACTCCGATGAAACCTTCTTTGATTTGGCTATTTCAGTAAGTTTACCAACGATATCTTCCTCAAGTGCAACCAAATGCTTTCGTTTCTTAATATTTACCTCAAAATGGGCTTCAGGCATTTCTTCCCAATAATCCCCCATGTCATGAGTTTCAAAAAAGTCTATAAGTTCTTTGATAGATTTTGAACGGGGTAAAGTCTTTGCTTTATTTTTTTCCATATTGTTTCCTCTCTTTATCTGCCATATCCCTGGCGCTTAAAATAAGTGCTTCCTTTGTCCTCTTGTAAATAAAGAGGACAGATAAATGTCTTCCTGAATCAGTTCGACCCAATGCCATATAGACATCTTCACCCTTTCTTTGGCCTTTTTCAACAAAGCGGAATTTTGGTTTATTATTCAGCGTTTCTTCCACTTCCTCTATGGTAACATTATGCTTAAATTCCAGTTTATCGGCAATGTCTCTCAGCCAAATAATGCCATCTATCTTCATCCAGTCTCTTTATTCCTCTTTTCAATCTGTCCATTTCATTTTATATCTATCGCCTTCTATTCTAACGAGCCTGTAGAATTTTTCATCGTGAAATACAAGTTGTAATATACACCTTTTCGAAACTTCTGGGAAGTGAAAAGTTTAGGAAGGAGGAAATGACTATTCCGATTTTCAGGTTCTTCAGGGGAGGGTTTTAAGTAGGTAGAGGAATTTACTCAGAAACAACTGAATTCCGTTAACCCTTCGACAGGCTCAGGGTGAACGGTATAGTATTTCCTACGCAAAAGCTGGAAGAACTGATTTTCATAATGATGAAAATAAGTTCAAACCTTATGGATCAAATCGTCGATATCTGATGAACGGAGGCCCTTTAAGAAGAGGTAGAGGAGGTCTGCTGTCCTTTCCACATCAGGCCATTTTACCAGCTCTCCAGGCGAATGGCTGTATCGCCTGGGGATGTAAACCCCGCCACAGGGAATCCCTTTTCCTGAGGTATGGATAGTGGAGGCATCCGTCCATGTCCGGAAGATATCCTTCTGGTGAGGGATTTTATTCTTTACGGCTGTCGAAATAAGCCGCTGCCTGATCTTCTTCGAATAGATTGTTCCCTGTCCGAGGGCATTGACATCCATGGAGCGGATGACCGGCCCCTTTCCGCACTCATCGGTGGCCAGTTGAGGAGGGGTGATCGGATCAACTGCAGGAACCGTATCGACGATGATCCCTATATCCGGCTCAAGGGCCTGGGCCGCGACCTTGGCTCCCCTGGAACCTACCTCCTCTTGAACCGCAGCCACCAGGAATAGTTGATAATCGATCTTCTCCTTTTTCATCCTTTCTGCCAGATCAATAAGGATGGCACAGCCTGCCCGGTTGTCAATCGATTTGCTGATAATCGTGTCCTTCCCAATGGATTGAAAATGCGGATGGTAGACAATGGGATCCCCGATCTCGATCCCCCAGGCTCTCACCTCCTCTGCACTCTCCGCTCCCACATCGATCCAGAGCTCCGAGACGGAAATCGGACGTTTCAGATCCTCAGGGCTCATCAGATGGCGATTTTTTACTCCGACCACGCCGGTATAGATTCCTTTGTCGGTACAGATATCAATCTTTGTGCTTAGTAATACCCTCTCATCAAACATCCCGTTAAGATCGAAGAAGATGTAGCCCCTTGGATCGATATACTTGACGATCAGGCACATCTCATCCGTGTGGACGCAGACCATCACCGATCTTGTTCCTTTTCCGACCTTCCCGACCACATTTCCCATGGGATCGATGGAGACATCGGAAAGATTCTTTTTCAGTTCCGCGGAAACAAACTCGACCACCTTTTCCTCAAATCCACTTCCACCGGGAATTTGCACTAATTTCTGGAAAAGTTCAAACATCATCTGATTTTTCTGTTTCATCTCTTGCCCCTCACTTTATCCTGTTTTTATGATGGTCTCGTAAAAAGTTGTCATTCCCGTGAAACTTGTCCTCGAAGGTATAAATCGGGGAACGGGAATCCAGAGAATTCTAACTACCTGAAAACACTGGATTCCTGCTGGAGTTTACCCCGTACTCTGTTACGGGGCAGGAATGACAGAAAATAGCATTTCGGGCTATTTACAAGACCATCTTTTTGTGGATGCCACCTATTCTTACTTATTTTCTGAGATAAATCCAGACGTTCAACCCGCCAAGGAGGAGGGTGACGATA
>JASEIE010000350.1:0-1441 GCA_030024065.1 Thermodesulfobacteriota bacterium | reverse complement strand
CTCTATATAAACGATCTTCTCGACATAGTAGATGATGAATGACCCCGCATAGGTAAGATCGGGGTTATGTTTAGCTCTCAGCCAGGCTTCGAGATGGGTGAGGGGACAGTACCAGTCAAAAATCTGTATGATAAAAGCAAAGGCGAGGCCGGAGAGATGGAATATTTTTACGATTCTGCTTCGTTTCCCCCCTAGGGCTCCGATAAAGAGAAAGACGATCCAGAAAAAATGGATCAGGACAGTGATATCTGCAAGGATTTTGTAAAACACCTTACTCTCTCTTCCGGATCTCAAGTGGAGCTGAAGGCGAAGCTTTTTCCCGAGCTAACTGTAAAAGGGCGACCGCAGCAATCACGCCTATTCCACCCAAAATCTGTAATGGGTAGAGTGCCTCGCCAAGCACAAAATAAGCGGCAACTCCTGCCACTACGGGTTCCCAGGTCGAAGTGATGCTTGCCCGGGTTGCCCGTATCCGTTCCATCCCTTTAAAGTAAAAGCCAAAGGGAATGAGGGTTGAGAAGATGGCAATATAGAGAAAGGCGATCCAGACCTTGAAGGGATGGCCATCATTAATAATCTTTGTCGGTGAAACAAGGATCATATAAATCACTGTACTCAATCCGAATCCATAAAGGATGAGTGTCCAGGGGGCGTACTTTTTCAGTCCCTTTTCTCCATAAAGGGCATAGAAAGTGAAGAAAAAAGAGGCAATCAGGCCACTCATTATTCCGACCTTATTCAGCCGGAGAAGGTCGATTTGATAGCCACCGACAACCAGATAACATCCTGCCACAGCTAAGAACAAAGCAAGAATCTTTCCCCTGGAAATGGGCTCCCTCTGGAAGAGGAATGCATAGAGGGAGACCCAGACCGGTTGAAGATACTGAAGGAGGATAGCAGGGCCCACATGGATCTTGCTGATCGTGTAGTAATAGAAGAATTGCATTCCTGTTACCCCCAGGCCTCCCAGGATGAAGAAGTAAGGCAAGTCTTTCAGGGAGATGATGAGCCGTCTCCGATCATAGAGAAGAAGGATGACGAGAAGGGTAAGCGTGGCAAGGGTTAACCGGACAAGGATTAATTCAGCAGGGGGAAGTCCGATATTAAAGAGGGCTTTTGCGACAACGCTCGAAACCCCCCAGAGGGTCGATCCGATCAGAATATAGAGGTAGCCATGGATCTCATTTTTCTTCATCGATGTCCATCGTGGCATAAAAAAGGGCTGAAAATCAACGGAAAATTCACCTTCAAACAAGCCAGCGCGAGATTTTTCAATCGTTTGCGTCCAAAGGTCCTTTTTGTTAAAATAAAAAAGAAAGAGATTATTTTATGAAGAGTGGAAAACCCCTTCTTATTCTTTTAAACCTGTTGATCTTCTCAGTCTTTTCAGGGCTTTCAATGGCCGGAGAAGGAGAGAAGACGGACTTCAAGGCTCAGCAGG
>JASEIE010000034.1 GCA_030024065.1 Thermodesulfobacteriota bacterium | reverse complement strand
ACCGAAAATATTACGCTTTGAATTCTTGAATTGGCTAATAAAAAAGAAAGGAGGAAAGGGTTATGAAAAAATGTTTTAGTGTTTTAATGGGTTTGGTTTTTCTTCTAACATTACTTTTTATTTCACCTTCTAACTCATTGGCAGCAGAAAAACCGATCGTCCTTAAATTTGCTCATCAGCTGCCAGAGACTCAGCCTGTAGCAAAACAAGCGAGGTTTTTTGAAAAACTGGTCCAAGAGAAATCCAAAGGAAGGGTGACAATCGAAATTTATCCGGCAGCTCAGCTTTTTACAGCTCGAGACCTCTTCCCTGCCGTAAAAAGAGGAGCAGTAGAAATGGCGGCTGTTGTCATCGGTCCCATGCAGGGAGCCATTCCCCTGATGGAAATTTTCGATATCCCTTTCGTATTTACTGAATTCGAACAGGTGAAGAAGGGTTGGTATGGGTATCTTGGAGAGGTTCTAAAAAAAGAGTTAGAAAAACAAGGAGTTTATTGGCTCGCCCCAGGGTATTATGGCTTTGCTCAAGCAAGCAACAATAAACGTGAAATTCGATCCCCGGATGATTTCAAAGGCCTTAAAATACGTACTGTCGGACCTCTAACAGCTGAGATCGTTACACTAATGGGCGGAGGCGTGGTGGTTATGGGAGGGGACGAGGCATATTTGGCGATGGCTAAGGGGGTCGTAGATGGTTCGATTACCGGTAATGTTACAATGGCCACTCGAAAATACTATGAGATTCAAAAATACGTAACCATACTTAATCTAGGCTACATAGGAATTCCAATGTTAATAAACCTGGAGGTTTGGAACAGCCTACCCAAAGAAATCCAAAAATTGATTCAGGAATGCGCCACAGAATCCGGGGAATTTGTGCTGAAAGAGACCATCGAAGAAGAGAAAAAATCAGTGGAAATCCTAAAAGAGAAGGGAATGATTGTTTACACCCCAACAAAAGCTGAAATGGAAAAATTTAAAAAGACCGCTGCCACAATCAAAGATAAATGGCTCAAGAGGCACGGAGAAGTCGCAGCAAAATTGATAAAATTTGTTGAAGAGATAAAATGAGTTTGGGCTGCCCTCGATTTTAATAAATACATAAACTAAATTCTCTTAACTCTCGAAGGGTAATAATCTGGGGGCTGATTTTTTGAAGCAGCTAGTCAGCCCCCCTTTTACTAAATCTACAAGTTTAATTGAAATTCTTCTCAGACATTATTTATTGAAGAATATCCTTGTGGGAGTCTATATGATGGTTGAAAAGGAAAAGATTCATCATCCGGTTAAGGGAAAAATTACATGGATAGATAAGCAGAGCCAAGTTGGTGGGTTCATTGGAGGGTTCCTATTGCTCTTTGCAACACTTTCTATGTTCTATGAAGTCGTTATGCGTTATTTTTTCGGGTCTCCGAGTATCTGGGTTACCGAGGTAAGTATATATATGCTGGTAGCGAGTACTTTATTCTCTATTGCCTATGCATTAAAAGAGAATGCCCATATTCGAGTTGATATTATCCCCAATATGCTTTCTCCCCAGGCAAGCAGAATCTTAGAAATTGTCACTTCCTTTTTAGCTCTTACTTTCTGCTTCTACTTGATTTGGGAAGGGATAAAATTGACCATCGACGCTTATAATTTAGGGGAACGAACAGCTACCATATTAAGATTCCCCCGATTTATACTTCTTGCCCTTGTTCCCATTGGGGGAATCGTGCTGACCCTTCAGTATATACGTGAGATTGCCGGATTATTTGAGAGATTCCGCCACTCTAGAGTCAATAATGATGAGGGGTCGAGTTTAACTGGGATTATAGTCTCAGGAATCCTTATCTTCCTACTTATCATAGGCATTCTATACATTAAGGAGGTAACCATAGTTGCCGCGCCAATCCTTTTTGTCAGCTTGTTATTCTGTGGGATGCCTGTTTCTTTAGCATTAGGTCTATTTGGTATGTTGGGTTTCCTATTCTATTTTAAATCACCTGGTATAATGGCTCAGATCCCGCTTGTTACTTATGGAACTTTGGATAATGAAATTCTTACGTCTATTCCATATTTTATTCTGTGCGGTATAATTTTTTCGGTTGGACAGGTGAGTTTCAAGCTCTTTAACTTCATCAATGTCTGGGTGAGACATTTTCCAGGAGGATTGGCAATAACTTCAGTACTTTTTTGTGGGGTCTTTTCCGCTATATCGGGCTCAAGTGTAGCAACGGCAGCTACCATTAGCCTGATTGCCATACCGGAGATGCTTTCCCGAGGCTATGAAAGAAAATTTGTTTTTGGTTTGCTCGCGGCAGGAGGAACTTTGGGTATCCTCATTCCCCCAAGTATTCCCATGATGGTTTATGGGTCCATGACGGATGAATCCATTTCCCAATTGTTTTTAGCTGGTGCTATTCCTGGTGTGATTTTAACAGGGATGCTTGTGATGTACGTCATTCTGTTAAATCGATTTTCCGAAAAGAAATTACCAAGGGGTGACCGTGCAACCCTTCGCGAAAAGCTCATAGCCACGAAATCAGGCATATGGGTCTTATTCGCTCCCATCATCATTTTAGGAGGAATCTATACAGGAATTTTTACTCCTACCGAATCTGCTGCAGTGGCTACGGTCTATAGTATTTTTATGTGTATTATTGTGTACAGAACCTTTTCATGGTCAATGTTGAGGCAAACATTATTAGAAGCGGCAAAGACTTCCTCCATGATATTGCTCATTGTTGTAGGGGCAAACATCACGGGTCAAGCCATTACGATGATGCAAATTGCACAGAACACTTTACAATACATCTTGTCTTTACAACTGCCTCCATGGTTAATCATTATTTTTATTAATATTTTTCTGATTTTAATGGGAATGCCACTAGAGGCTATCTCCATTTTGGTGATTACTTTGCCGACTTTACATCCCTTGATTGTCCAACTCGGGTTTAGTCCTTTATGGTTTGCAGTCATAATGGTCGTCAATATGGAAATAGCATTAATATCGCCACCAGAAGGGGTAAACTTATTTATTTTACAGGGAATAGGAAAAGCAACTTCTGGAGAAGTATTTAAAGGAGTTATGCCTTTTTTGATTTTATTGGGACTCGCTTTGTTCCTCTTTTCTATCTTCCCATCTCTTTCAACTTGGTTGCCCGGACTACGTTACGGATAAACAGAGAATTAAGACCAATTAGTGGGATTTTTTTATGGAAAAGAAATGTTATGAAATAACCAGTAGGACATCCCCTAAAATCTAAAGTTTATTAGAATAAGTAGGTAGTAATGACTAAGAAGGATTACATTACAATTTTGGCCGTAGGAGACGTGTTAGTAAATCGGAAGGAACCTGATACCATATTTACTTTTGTCTCTCCCCTGATTCAGTCTTCTGACATCGCTTTCTGCCAACTGGAGACGAACTATTCAGAAAGAGGAACTCCCTTGCCCCAGGCTCGTATTCCATTAAGGGCCCATCCCCAGAATGCCCCAGCCATTCGGAGGGCAGGCTTTCATATCGTCTCCTTTGCCAGCAATCACCACATGGACTGGGGAGCTGATGCCCTGCTCGATACCATCGACGTGATGAAGCAAACGGGTGTCGACATCATCGGAGTGGGCAGAAATATTGAGGAGGCCCGTAAACCGAAGGTAATGGAGTGTAAGGGAATAAAGATCGCTTTTCTGGCTTATAGCTCTATACTCCCTTTGGGATACTGGGCAGAATCCAACAAACCGGGGTGTGCTCCCTTGAGGGCATGGACATTTTATGAACAGGTTGAGCATGACCAACCCGGGACACCCGCAAGGGTCCACTCTTTTGCCCATGAAGCGGACAAGGCTGCCATGATCCTGGACATCCAACAAGCCAAAACCCAAGCAGATATTGTTTTTGTATCCATGCATTGGGGCATTCATTTTAAAGAGGCTGAAATCGCTGAATATCAGAAAGAATGTGCTTATGCAGCTTTAGATGCAGGGAGTGATGCCATTATCGGTCATCATGCTCACATCCTAAAACCGATTGAGGTGTATAAGGGCAAACCCATTTTTTACAGTCTTTGTAACTTTGCTTTGGATCTCCCTCTGCCAGAAACGGTTTTGAAAAGTGAGCGCTGGCAAGAGCTGATGGCGATTAACCCCAGTTGGACGATCGATCCAAGATATAGAGCTTATCCGTTCCCTGCTGATTCCCGGATGTCGATGATCGTCAAGATACTCATTTCAGATAAACAAATCAAGAAAGTTTCCCTCCTCCCGGTCTTCATCAACGAAGATTCTCAACCAAAGGTCCTGACTCAGCAGGACAAAGAGTTTTCAAACGTATTGAAATATTTGGAGAGGATTACTAGGAACCAAAAGATCGGTACGGAATATATCATCAATGGAGATGAAATCGAAGTTCGCCTTTGAAGGGAACGAATTCGGAACTATTTATTGTCAATATGTAAAATGAAATTGTGAAAATTATCTTTTTATTTACATGTCGTTCTGGCAGTTTTTGTTAGGTCAGGTGTACCAGCCATCCTCTTGCAATCAGAGAGTCAATACCATTTTTTCACTTACGAGGCTACCTTGTCCTAACTACCGGGTCGTGAGATCGTAAGAAGGGGAAAAATGGGTCACACTCCTTTGGGTGAAAGGGAGGGTGTTCAACATGGAGAGATCAGAGACCTTCATGGAGGGAAAGAAATGTTGCGCGGGAAAGAATCTTCCTGAAGCGATAGCGGCTTAACCTGACCGACAATTCTGGAGGTGCTGCCACCGTCAACTTAAGTTTCGTTCAGGACAGCTTATCCACCTGGAGCAATCTCGCCAGTTCAGAAACACTCTTCAACTCTTCCAGCCGAAAGATCGCCTGCCACAGCTGCTCCGCACGGTCATCACTTACTGCGTCGGCAGCCAGAGAAATGAACTTTCGCTTCAGCTCTTCATCGGAGATAGGGTCCTCAGGTTCGCCTTTCATGATGTCCCGCCGTGCGGATAGGAGACGTCCGTCTTTCGTGGTGACTTCGACGATGGCAGGCCACTTTTCATCGTAGAGAGCGTCAAGCTCATCGTCCTTGACCACGTCCACCTTTTCAGCCAGTGCCAGGACATAGGGATCCTTGATCTTTTCCTCGGTGTACTGCTCTCGCCAGCAGGAGCCTGTCATGAGGGCAGTGGCAATAGTGAAAGGACAACTGTAGGTAGCACTGGGGACGGTATCAGGACGCTGATGCTTCCCCCGGCTTGCTACTGCGAACGTGCGAATGACGATCCGAGCCACCTGCTCAGGCTTCAGTTGGTGCTTTTCCCTCAGTTCGAGGATGGCGTCAACAGCACTGTGATGCTGACGGCAACACGAATAAGGCTTAATCCCCGTATGGATGATGCCTCGGTTGACGTTGGCTGCGTCTTCAATTTTTCTCAGGTCATAAGTGTCCGCTGTCGCTTTTGCATATCCGAAGTTTCCCTCGACTGCAGTGATCGGACCGAAAAGGCCTACGGCAGAGAGTTTGACCCCCCAGACGCCGATCAAATTGCCCCAGCCCATGGCCGTATTCTTGATGGGTGCTCCTTTGGCAAAGGCTTCGAATAATGCCAACGGAGAAAGGAAAGCAGCCACTCCAAGCAGTTTTGCCGTTTCGTCTTCATTCAGTCGGTACAAATTCGCCACGGCCGCGGCCGCTCCAAAAGGAGCCAGTATCCCAGAAGCCAAAAACACCCTGTCCAAGTATATGGAAGGGCTCACCGCCATGCCCACACGAGTTACTACGTCGTAGCCGACGACGACGGCCGTCAAGAAGTCTCTCGGGGGAAGTTCTCTCTCTTCGCAGACTGCCAAAGCTGCTGGAATAACCGAAATCCCCGGATGCGTGTGCGAGGTTCGATGCACATCATCCAGTTCGAGGTGGAAAGCCATGGTCGCATTGGCAAGCGCAGCCATTTCAGCCTTTGCGGTGTCACCGCTCCCCCAGAGTCGAGCTTTCCCTGTGGGTGATACCTCCCGGGCAAAGGCTCGCATAGCCCTGCCCGAGGTCGTAGTTGAGCCCGAAAGTCCAATAGACAGAACATCTGCAGTCCGCCGCTTGGCTTCCCAAAGGAGCTCCTTTGAGAGGTTCTCATATCGAGTGTTGGCAACGTACCTGGCAAGTGATTTAGTCGATGCTAACTCTTCTACCATCTTTTCACTCCCTTTACGTCACGAGAGTGCTTTCCATGATTTGCTCAGCATTGAAATTCGACTCTCCAGTGCGACGTTGATTAACAGGTAAAGTCTGGACCGGATTTGTTACTTCTTCCTCTGCAGCACGTGATAGCCAAACTTCTTACGGGCCTCGGTCAGACTGAGACCGTCTCGTACAGCTTGGACGATCTTCTGCTCAGCCTCTTCTATGGCCTCGACTGCTTCCAGCCCGACTTGCTCTTCACTAAAACCCTCTTGCTGCAGCGCCCTGATCAACCCGGTATACGGGCAGCAATCCCCGGTCCCTGCGCAGGGGCGAAGGCCAATTTCGTGATTCCCAACCTCCGTAGCCAGCGTATTGACTACCGCCCAGTTGATAAGGGAGTCATCGATCAGCGCCCGGTCACCCAAGGAAGCCAAGTCAGAACCGACTGTGCCTAGAAGAAAACTCTTTCCCCAGGTCAGACCGACCTCAAGGGCATCTAGGTTATGCTTAAACTCCGCCATGACTGCTGAAAGGATTTCTTTATAAGACTTACGTTCTTTGGCCATGGCTTCGGCAACGACCAAACGGCTTAACGAAAGTCCCTCCCGCTCAGCCGAAGTGACTAACTCTCCCAGCGTATAAGTGTTATTGGCCAGATCCCCATCCTTCCCTATCCTTTGAACAACCTCATCCATATTCACCGTCATGGAATTACCTCACCTAGTCTTAAGCGAATCAGATTTGCCGTCCGACCAGGGAGCCTTCATAGATCGCCTCCATGATGACTCGCGGCTCATTGCAATCGCCCACAGAATAGAGTTCTGGGACCATGACCTGCAAGCCATCGACTAAGGTGCTCACAGGTTTGGTCCCCACCGCTACGACCACCCAGTCAGCATACACCCATTCTTCCTGTCCATTTCCCAGGTTTATTACCTGCACACCTTCCCTTGTGATCTGGGTTGCTTTTCGACCCGTAAGGATGCCCACCTGGTTATTCTTGAAATGTTCCAGAATCCCAATCCGGTGATAGGGTTCCATGTCGATCGCCACGGCAGGGAGTTGTTCAATAACAATCACCCCATTTTCCGACTCAAGCAGATAATCAGCCACCTCACAACCAATCACTCCGCCGCCCACAACCGCGACTCTCGCTTTTTCTAATTTTACTTTCTCCCCAAGAAGATCCCAGGCATTCAACACCCTTTCGCCATCGATGCCGGGAATAGGGGGCAGAACGGGCTCTGCCCCTGTAGCGACGATAACAGCATCAGGCTTGGTTTCTTCCACTAAGTTGGGGGTCACCTCCACCCCCAACTTGACCTCTACGCCGAGCTTCCTGACCTGTGTAATTAGATAATCGCATAGCCATAGGAGTCTTTTTTTGCTCTGGGGTTTGCCAGCTATTTGAAGTTGTCCTCCCAGCCTCTCCATTTTCTCATAGAGCGTTACCTTGTGACCCCGCATGGCAGCTACCCGAGCGGCTTCGAGCCCTCCGGGTCCCCCTCCAATGACCATCACCTTTTTGGGCGATGAAGCTGGGTTGACTTGAGCGAACTCTCGCTCACGACCAGCAGATGCATTTATCGCACACCGTCGGGCTCCTCCGCCGCGTCGGCGCCGCGCAGAACCGGTAAGACATTCGTTGCAAGAAATGCAGAGACGGATGTCCTCCACCTCTCCTTCCTTTGCCTTTCGAGGCCACTCCGGATCCGCCAGAAGGGGTCGAGCTAGACCGATGAAATCAGCTTTGCCCTGTGTCAGCAATTTTTCACAAAAGTCAGGATGCCTTAACCCCCCGCCGGCGATGATAGGCACTTTAACCACTTTCTTAATGGCTTCCCAAATAGGTTCTCGCCATCCCTCGGTATCCCGCATCAGGTCAACGACCTTCGGGGGATTCTCGTGAGTACCCGCCGAAACACTGATGTAAGCGGCCCCCGCTGATTCGAGCATCTGGGCAATGAGGGTCGATTCTTCCAGGGTAATTCCTCCAGGCACAAACTCAACAGCGCTGATGCGAAAGCCGATGGGGAATTTAGGGCCAACGACCTTCCTTACTGCCCGTATTAATTCAAGAGGGAGTCGCATCCTATTTTCCAGATCACCTCCGAACTCATCTCTCCTTTTATTGACTGTGGGGGAAATAAACTGATTTACCAAGTACCCGTGGCCGCCATGTAATTCAACTGCATCATAGCCAACGCGTTTAGCCCGTTCCGCTGCGTTCGCAAATCTTTCGATGAACTGGTAAATCTCGTCCTTGCTCAACTCCTTGGGTGTGGAAGTAACTTTGCCATGCAGGTCCATGGGCACGGGGGATGAAGAAACAAGAACCCATTCCTTCCCTGGCTGTTGAGCCTCGGGAAATTGCTGTCTTCCTGGATGGTTCAATTGAGCTATGATCTTGGCACCGTTATCATGAACCTTTTCCACAAGTTCATACTGGCCCATGAGCATCCAATCAGAATCGAGAACGAGTTGACCAAGGGTTGTCGGGAGATAGACCGATATATTTCCGACCGTGATCAGTCCTACCCCTCCCTTTGCTTTGCCAACATAGTGGTCGATCGTTTTCTGTGTGACCTCACCGGAAATCGCAGCATACGCTGTCCGCATGGGTAGCATCACTATCCTATTTTTCAACCTAAGCTCACCGATGCTTGCTGGCTCGAACAACCTGGGGAACATGGCCTCCATCGTCATAGTGTCTCCTTTCCTATAGCAAGGGGATGTTGTTTTGACCGGCTCCTCGATTTGTACGCTGGATTAACATCAAGAAATCGGGGCCCGTCCCGAAATTGTTGCTCATTCTGGACTCCAGATGTTGGCAGGTTCTATTCCGCTCAGTAATCGGACAAGGGAGCGAATATCTTCGACCTTCTCTAAGTCCATGCCTTTCGACAACCTTCTCAGCTGGCTCTCCACTTAAATATCAGTCCTCATCCACCAGCGACCATAGAGAGGACCAAAATTTCGTCGTCTTCCTTAAGAGTAGGTTCAGACGGGTCGTACGGATTAATAATACGCCCATTCACTATGATGACGATACCCGCTTGGATAAGCTGGCCATTCTCATCAAAGACAGCTCGGCGGAAAACTTCATTTGTTGCAGCAAACCGGCGAATGACTTCCTGAATTGAATCGCCGCCAGCGGCGCAAACAGAGAATTCCTCCAACTTCGTCGGATTCCCATCGTCATGGTGGACCAGCCATCGATTGACTCTCAGTCTCACTTGCGGCATATTAACGCCTGTTACACCCTAAAAAGGGTTTTCTTTTCTAAGTGACCTTTCAAGTTTCCAGGTCAGGAATGAGCTTCTCCAGACCAAGAGATCTGAGGGTGTGAGGCAAAGGCCTCCCTGTGGCTGGATCCCACCCCATCAGCTCGAAATAGAAGCTTTTCATCCATTGGAAGTAAGGTCCAATAGACTTCCCTTGAGTTGGACCGTCAGTTGGGGTTGAGCCGTAGCGGGGGGAAGGAGCCTCAAGAGCAGGATCCAGTCCATGCCGGAAATTGAACACTCGTAGCTGGTTGATAATCCGGCGTCCCATCGTTAATGCGTCAGATAATGTGAAATCTCTCCCCGTTGCAGCATTCACGCATTCCATAGACAAACCAGGGTCGATCGTTATAAAACGACAAACACCCAAGGTGTCTAAGAAAACAAACCATCCCTCTACCTTTGCGCTTGCCCCGGCGACTTCCCATGGAGAGAAGGAATTGGTGGCAGGGGGACTACCGAAATAAGTGGGTGAGGTAAGGGTCGAAGAAGATTGAATGGTACTGGTAGCTGAGACACAAGTCTCCAACATCTCAGCCCATCTGGCCCGGTGGTCATGCCCCCTGGGCGTGGCGCCCCTCAGAGTATAAACTCCCATCTTGGGGGCCTCTCCTCCGATCTCTTCCGAAGCCCGCTTCACCCCTTCAGCCAAGAGATTGCCGATTCCCTCTCGTTTGGTTATCTTCTCCAGCATCGTTTTGGTGGCCTCCACATTTCCCCAACGCATGTCCAGGCCGTCCAAATCTTTTTGGGTGAAGATTCCCTTCTCGTAGCACTCCATAACCCAAGCAATAACCCAGCCCGCTTCGTTCGTATCCAGGCCCAGTCTGTCCGTTACATTCGAAAGCATCACCATCGCCCCGGGATCCGTATTTCCAATCACTGGCCCCCAAGCGGCCATACATTCATACTCGGGTTCCTCTCCCTCGTAACCTGTATAGGGGCCCTCCGTGACCTTCATGAATTTTGTGTGAACTAGCCCACAGGCCCAGCAGGGTTTATTACGATGTTCGAAGTGGGTCCGGATATACTCAGCATTCATCTTCTCGTGTTCAGGAAAAAGGTTCGTTGTATAATTACGAATGGGAAGGCTCCCGGCCAATGCGTGGGAAGAAAATGTGCCGCCCGTTCCCCACTTGTAGAATTGTCCTCCTTTGTTTTTCTTCGCAGCCTCAAGCAACGCATTTGCCTTCTCACGAAGAAGTTCCTTTTTGTAAACGGGAACGGACTGTGGACCGGAAGTAACAGCAACGGCCTTGAGACGTTTAGATCCCATCACACATCCACAACCATTCTTTGAACAAAAGTGGCCTTTGTCACCAGCCACTGCGGCAAAGCGAACTTTATTCTCGCCCGAAGGTCCGATTCCAAAAACACTCGTCCTTTGGGTTGCTCCGAGATCTTGGCGCACAGCATCCTCCATCTCCCATGTGTCTTTCCCAAGAATAGGCGAAGCATCCCGCAACTCCACTTTTCCGTCCCCGATATGAAGGTAAACCCACCGAGGTGATTGCCCGTGGATGACCACCCCATCATACCCTGCAAACTTGAGGAAAGCTCCCCAAAAACCATTAGCCTGAGTGCTAACACCCAGGTTAGTCATGGGTCCCTTCGTGACTAAAGAAAAGGTTCCACTACCCGCAAGGTGTGTCCCCCCCATCGGCCCGGACGCCATAATGATGCGGTTCTCCGGATCATCCCATGTCACTCCAGGAGGTACTTCGCGATATAGATATTCCACACCGAAACCCGAGCCTCCCAGATAACTCTCCGCCATTTCAGGGCTTAGTGCCTCGTCTTGAATTGAGCCGTTGGTTAAGTTGACACGTAAAATCTTTCCCATGTACCCCCAAAGCTTTTTATCTGTCATGATTACCTCCCCTCAAAAAGTGTGAGGTCAACGAAACCTCGTTTTTGTCATTGTTAAGACCCCGTAAGATGATAAGCGAATCTCTCTGGCACCTTCGGCGGCTATCCATACTTGGGATTGCAGTATATTAATTCTTTAAATATCCTTCGTCAAGGTCATCAAATAGGATAAAACCAAAAAAATAAACGGGGTGCCAAGCTTTTTTAAAAAAACCCGACACCACCTCTTAACCCATTGACTTCAAAAAGTATTCCTACCCCTATTTCTTATGGCAGAACGTGAGGTCCTGTTATTGAAATTCCGCCACAAGAGAAGAAGGGGCGAAAGTTTCGGCATGGTTAGTATAGTTTGGGAGATGAGGAACAAGGGGAGTATACTGAATGAAAATGGTGGTCTTCCAATCGGGTGCATGAAATTGTGGCAAATGATTCAGGTTAGCATGAGGTTGAGCGGGAAACGACTATCAGTGTTTGGGAAGCGGGTGAAGCTTTGGAAAAGAAGAAAAGGTAAGGGAAGTGTAATGGCACGCCGGGTGGACCGGTGGAGTTGCACCATCAGTCCCCCGCAGAGCCGTAGGTTAGCCTCTCAGCCACAAGCCGACATAGAGGGATAGGATTTTCTTCCCAGTCATCCGGTTGACCCATCTTTTCTATGATCTGTTGATCAATCCGTTATGCGTTCGACTTTTTTTGTTTTATCTTTTGAAGAAATTCTGGAACAAATTGAAGAAGATCATCCACAATCCCGTACTTGGCCGCGTTGAAAATCGGGGCTGACGGGTCCTTGTTTATAGCGATGATCGTTGTTGACGGACTGATTCCCGCAAGGTGATTCGCCTGACCGGAGATTCCTAACGCAAGATAAATCACAGGCCCAACCGTCCTGCCAGAAATACCCACCTGACGGCTTGCAGGCAGCCACCCCAGATCCACCACCGGACGGGAAGAGGAAATCATCGCTCCCAGTTTATCCGCTAATTCCTTTACAATGGGTAGATTCTCAGGATCTCCCAATCCCCGACCGACCGAAACCAAAACTTGGGCTTTCGTAATATCCTCTTCCCCTTCTAAAGTCGCCTCACTGATCCCTACCACTTCGGTCTTTTCGGCAACCCATGAGTCTCTCCAGGAAAGAGGCTTTATTGAAACAGGATTCATCCCCACCGATCCCCCATCTTCTTTCCAAGCTCCTTTTTGAACACTGAATACTGCTCCACGCTCAAGATTGACTGTGGACGAAATTAACAATTTTCCTCCATGAATGGGTCTCGTGACATAGGCCTCACCCTTGTTCCATTCAAAGGCAGAACAATTCGTAATCACGGGGACCTGTAAACGCCATCCTACCGCAGGGCCAAGCTCCATCCCCTGAAATGTAAAGCCAAGGAAAAGTATCCCCGGACCATTCTCCTTCACAAGATCTGTTAATATTTTTGAAATCACTTCGGTATTGGATTCAATCCCAGGAGGAACCTCGACCATCATCAGTTCATCCACTAACCCTTTAAGTTGAGTTTCTTTACCCTTTAAATGATTTCCGATACAGATTCCTTTTAGAGGCCCACGAAGCTCAGGGGAAATCCTGCCGATTTTTATTGCCATCTGTTTTACGATTGAATCGATTCCTTCGCCTGAAGGCTCTATGTAAATGAAAGTTTCCATAACACTTTTTAACCCCAGAATCGTTTCTAAACCCTGCTGGAAATGATCTCTATTAATTTTGCTGCCATTTCCGATCGATCCCCTGTAATCATTTCTGCATGTCCCTCTTGGGAGGGGGGAGAAACTTCCCTGATCTCATAGGCTGTCATGCCAGAGAGGGCGTGTTTTGCTTCTTCTATATTGAGTGACCCCCATAATTTTATTGGATTGTTTCTTGCCTTCTGCCGCTTCATAGCGGACAGATAACGAAGGGGTTGAATCCCTGACTGCACACAGAGAATGGCAGGTAATTTCAAAATAACTTCTTCCTTTCTTCCACTCCCAACCTCTTTCTTAATGCGTACGTGTGTCTCTTTCAACTCACAGATCTCGATCACCCCAAAGGCTAATCCCATATCGAGGGCCATGGAAAGATAGACACCCACTTCCCCACTCATCCAATCCTCCGACTGAGCCCCCGCCAAAATGAGTTGAGGATTGATCGCCTTTAGGGCAGGGATTAAACCACTGGCAATCAATTCAGAGCGATTGGTTTCTCCCTCAATCCTGAACACCTGGTCGATCCCTTTGGCCAAGGCAATATAAAGCACCTCCTGGACTCTTAGAGGACCCAGGGTCAAAGCAACCGTCTCTGCTTTATAGGTATTTTTTAGGTATAAAGCCGCCTCAACAGCATAGGCGTCATACTCGTTGATGTAAAAATCTACACCCTTAAAATGGACATCCCCGTTAACGACAGAAACAGACTCCAACGGAAGATCAACTGGAACACCTTTGCAGCAGACTGCGACCCGCATGATTCAACACTTCTCCCTAAAGGTAGGGTTAAATCTTTGCCGCTGTTTCACCGGCAATTTTCCCCAGGACGGCACCCTTTGTGAGACCAGCCCCTCCAGGGTAATTATGGAAAAAAAGTCCACCGGTTATTTCTCCGACGGCATAAAGCCCTTTGATGGGGCGATCACCGGTATCTAAAACCTGGCCTTGATCATTCGTTTTCAGGCCGCCATAGGACATCGTTAGTCCACAGACCACTGCATAACCGCGATAGGGAGGAGAATCGATCTTGAGGGCCCAGTTCGTTTTATCGATTTTTAAGCCTTTGGTCCGGCGGCCATCACGCTCAAACGGTGTCAATGGCCGTTCATCAGGAACGACTGCGTCGTTATATTCCTTGACCGTTTTTAAAAACGGTTCTACGTTGATGTCGAATTCCTCTGCTAACTCCTTGAGCGATTGACTCTCTACCCGGACCGCATCCTTATAATCAGCCGTTAAGATAGGAATCACTTTCGAATCAAATATCTGGAAGGCGATTGAACCAGGTTGTTTTAAGGTTTCTTTCCCAAACTTGGCATAGGTATAAAATACAAAATTTTCCCCTTCATCGGCAAAACGTTCCCCATTACGGTTGACCATGATGGAAAACGGATAAGAATAACGCATAGAGGCAGCGGCTCCTGCCTCAACCATTGGGGAGTCTTCACTCACGACGGAAGCATGACATCCTCCCCAATGACCGATAAAATGGGCGCCGACCTCTTCAGCCATTTGTATTCCATCACCCGTATTATAACGTGTCCCCCGAAGCTTCACGAGATCCCAATTTTCGCCCAGATAACGCCTCCTCCATGCAGGATTGGCCTGAAATCCTCCACAAGCTAAAATAACGCTTCTCGCATCTATCTGAATCAATCCATCGGTTCCCATGGCTACCACGCCGCATATCCTGCCGTCGGCATTCATGACCAGCTTACGTGCGATCGTCTCATAGAGGACTTCGCCCCCCTTTTTTTCAACGATCCCGTAAAGCATTTCCACCAGGCCTTCCCCCGCACCCGAGGCCTGGAGAGCTAGTTGCCCAGCAGGGAGGAAAAGACGGTTTCCTCTTTTAGACATATGTCCAGCCCAGATATCCCATTTTAAACCCTGTTCTTTCATCCATGTGACAGCCTCGATCGCTCCATTCACCACAATTTCTGCAAATCTTTTTTCTGCGAGTCCCCCTGACAATCTCATCAGGTCGTTATAAAAATGGTCTTTCGTATAAGGTTCGATGTCCACTTCTTCTTTCGGCACGTTCCCTCCCTTTACGAGGAGTTCGTAATCCTTCGTCCCCCTCTCTGAGGGGATCCTAAAGAGTGCATCTGTAAATCGGCTGTTTCCCCCTCTTGACTTTCTGGGCGATTTTTCAATCAAAAGAACTTTGGCCCCGCGGTTCTTAGCTGCAATGGCAGCGAGCATCCCTGCGTTTCCTCCTCCAACGATGACAACATCACAATCTACCTTTTTCTTCACATCCATTTCGAGTCCCCCTTATATCATTTTTAAGCTTCTGTCGCTCTAATGGCATCTATACCCATCTGCAGGGCTTGCAAATTGATTTCAAGCTTCTGTGTTGAGAAGGTTTGTTGAAGAACCCCTATAATGTCCTCTTTGGTTAATGGAAGAATCTTCAGGGCCACCAGTGCTCCCACCATGATAATATTTGCAAGAATAGGAGCGCCCAAACCCATCGCCATCTCTGTGGCATCTACGAAGAAGGCCTTCTGGGAGAGTTCAGTGATCACGGAATGAAAAGCCTCCTCACTGGGGTACTTTGCATTTCCCACAGTAACATCTAACGGATAGATGGGGCGAGTGTTGGTCACCACTAGAATCGATGGGTTTCCGTAGGGCACAATAACCCGTATGGTCTCCATTGGTTCAAGCCCTAAGATGACATCACTTTTCCCTTCAGGGATAAGTGGGGCAGGTTGGGTCTTCTCGGAGATGCGCAGATGGCTCATGACTGGCCCGCCTCTCTGGGAAGCACCATAAGTCTCCCCAATCGTGACAAAATAATCTTTGGTTACGAGGGCATTTCCAATAAGCTGGGAGGCCAATACATTTCCTTGCCCACCCACCCCGGTAATAATTAAATTTAACGGATCCTTTTTTAAACTCATCATGATACCTCCTCCCTGATAATAGCAGAGTTGGGGCAGACGTCAGTACAGACCCCACATCCGTTACAGATCACTTCATCCAGTTTTGCTTTCTTGGCCTCGATATCCCAGATGATCCCAGGACAACGAAAGATGCGTGTGCATAACTGGTTACAACCACAATCTTGACCAACGCATTTCTCTGGATCAATGCGCATCTTATAAGGCGGCTTCTCATCCTTCTGTCGTAAAAGCGCACACTTCCGCCTGAGGATAAGTACCTTCACTCCATCTGGATATTGGAAGAGGCGAGTAATTGTTTCAATGGTACCCTTTACATCGAAGGGATCTTTGACTTCCACCTTGGCTCCAAAGGAGCGACAAACAGCCTCGATATCCACAATGGGCGCAGGATCACCCATGGCATTCGTACCTACACCGGGATGGGGTTGAAACCCAGTCATTGCCGTAGCGCTATTGTCAAGGATGCACATAACGAAATTAGATTTATTGTATTGAGCGTTGACCAGCGCAGGCATGGCCGCATGGAAAAAGGTAGAATCTCCGCAGACAGAAATAACCGATTGGTCAAACCCAAACTGCTGAAGTTTGCCGAATCCACAGGCCAAACCAGTTCCTGAGCCCATGGCTCCCCCGGTTTTGGATAGGAAGAACCCGGACGCGGTCCGCGCCAAGGCATAGCAGCCAATGTCAGGTGTAAGAAAGCCTTCCCGGTCATCAAGCCGTAAGGCGTTTTTAATGGCCCAGTATGATGCCCTATGAGAACAACCCGGGCAGAAGCCTAAAGCTCGTTCGGACACAAACTCTTTGTTGAACTCCTTAGCACGTTTGGCGTAGCTCTCGTCTCGGGATTCATACTTCATGTCCAATACTTTTTTTAACCCCTCTATGACCCGATCAGTGGTAAGTTCGCCAGTGCTGGGAATGTGACCGGATCGCTTACCATAAAAAACCCGAGGACCGATCCCTAGGATTGGGGCCAAATCAGCCCAGACTTCCTTCACATTAGATTCAAGGAAAGGATCTACTTCTTCTACGAACA
>JASEIE010000349.1 GCA_030024065.1 Thermodesulfobacteriota bacterium | reverse complement strand
CAAAGAGGTGTATCTCATGCGGGACTTGCTGTGTCCAGACCTGTCCTTATGATGTGATGCAGTTTAATCACGAAGTCACAAAGGCGGTCAAGTGCGACCTCTGCGTTGAGAAATGGGGACGCAATGAGATCCCTGCCTGTTACGCCATCTGCCCCACTCGCTGCATCCTCTGGGGGAATCCAAAGAAGTTTCCAAAAGAGGTTTATGCAGGACTATAGGCCTCACAAAAGATCAATGAACAATGGTCAATGATCAGTACCCAATGAACAATGCAAAAACCAAAGTTTTGTAACATTGATAATTGATCATTGCTAATTGGTCATTTGGTTTTTCCCTGACGATGGAACCCGGAATCCAACCATTGCCAACCTGGACCGACCCCAAGACAGGCCTCGAATGGCAGTTTGAATCCCCAGGGGAGATGACCTGGCATGAGGCCAAGGCCTATGCCGAATCCCTCTCTTTGGACGGCAAGAATGATTGGCGTCTCCCCACGTTGGCAGAATTGGAATCCCTTCTCGACAGGCGGAAGGCCCGATCGGATGGAAGGGCTGTGATGCGCGGGGAGGTTCCCTTTTGGGATAATCGTTCCTATTGGTCATCTACGACCTTCGAGGCGGATACGAAAAACGCATGGATCGTCATGTTCGATGGTGCCTATGTGCTCAGTTACTATAAGAGTAACTCCTACCATGTGCGTTGCGTTCGGGGGTGACGGGAATCCGCCTTGTTTGAGCAACAATCGGAAATAACTGCACCGAAACAATAGTATTCCGTACTTGACAGCCTGTTGAAAAAGTCTAAACAGACCCAATATGTCATGCTGAACTCGTTTCAGCATCTTATGGAATCAATGGTTTAGAGATCCTGGCACAAAGTGATGAACGAACGTGAATCAACAAGTTCAGGGTGACAAAAGGGAACTTTTCAACAGCCTGTTGAGGCTTGGTTGGTATCGGTGGAATGGGAAGCCTTCCTGGAACACTCCTCGGTTCTTTCATCGTTGGACAAGTTTATGCCTTTGGAATCATGTTTAAACCCGAATTGGCTCTCGGCTTCCTTATTGCTCCAGCCGTTTTGTCCGAATTTTATCTCACGGTTCTATGTGAAGCCTTTGTCATGAGCCTCCTCGCTCTGAGCTTCAATCTTCTTTTTGGGTATATGGGTCAGCTTTCCTTTGGTCAGGCTGCTTTTTATGGACTGGGCGGATATACAGTTGCAATGTTAACCACTAAGGTTCAATTCAATTTTGGGCTGAGTATATTAGCCGGAATTTTCGTTGCGGGCACCATTGGACTGATTGTAGGATATTTTTGTGTCCGTCTAAGAGGAATTTACTTTGCGATCTTAACGCTTGCCTTTGGTCAACTCCTCTTCTGCATCATTTTTAAATGGCAGGGCTTTACTGGAGGAGATGATGGCATCCAAGGGGTTTTCCCACCTGACCTTCTTAAATCAATTTCAGCCTATTACTATTTCATTCTTCTCGTCATTATCGCTTCCGCATTCATCATATGGCGGATCATCCAATCGCCTTTCGGCCAAACCATCAAAGCCATGCGTGAAAACTCTGAAAGGACCGAATTTTTAGGCATCAATATCGCTAAATACCAGCTCATTACTTTCGTGATTGCAGCCGCCTTTGCCGGACTGGCGGGAGCTATCTGGGTTCCCTTTTATCGTTCTGTCGCTCCCTCCTACCTCATGTGGATTAAATCGGGAGAACCTGTGATGGCAGCAATTCAGGCAAACACTTTAGGAGACTCCATCTCCCATGACGATAAAAAACGATTGGAACTGGCCATCACCCTCGGAACCGAACCTGAGATCTTACTCTTAGATGAGCCAACTTGCGGGATGTCTCCTGAAGAGACAGAAAGTACCATGATTTTCATCAAGAAGTTAGCGGAGGAGAGGGGATTAACTATTCTCTTCACTGAACATGATATGAGTGTTGTCTTCGGGATTGCCAAGAGGATATCTGTGCTTCATCAGGGCACCCTGATTGCGGATGGATCTCCACAGGAAGTGAGAGCCAGCGAGGAAGTTCAAAAGGTCTATTTAGGCGGTACGGCATAATGCTTGAGGTGAAAGACATCCATCCCTACTACGGAACCAGCCACATCCTCTTTGGTATCTCTTTTGAGGTCAAAGAAGGGGAAGCAGTCTGTCTTTTAGGAAGGAATGGGGCTGGGAAGACGACCACCCTCAGAAGCATCATCGGCCTCACACCACCTCGTTCGGGAAGTATTAAATTCCAGGGCAAAGAGGTCATCGGAAAACCTCCTTACCATATTGCCCGGTCAGGGATTGGTTTTGTTCCGGACGATCGTAGAATTTTTCCGGATTTGACCGTGCGGCAGAATATCCTCGTTGCCCGGAGAGACCGGGGAGGAGCCATCTGGACGCTGGACCGAATTTATTCTCTCTTCCCAAAATTGAAACAACTGGACACCCACATAGGAGCTCACTTGAGCGGCGGGGAACAGCAGATGCTCACGATCGCCCGGACCTTGATGACGAATCCCCATTTCCTGCTTTTAGACGAAGCGGGGGAAGGACTGGCCCCATTGGTCATCAGGGCCATGGAGGAACAATTAGGAGAGATTAAAAAATTGGGCGTCACCATGCTACTCTGCGAACATAATGTGGGGCTTGCCACCGCTTTAAGCGATCGGGCTTATGTCATGGATAAAGGAACGATCCGCTATCATGGAACCATCGAGGAACTTAAAAAGAACGAAGAAGTCAGAAAGAAATACTTGATGATATAAATCCCCATCCAACGTATCAACGATAAAGTTTTAATCAAAATTCAATATTTATAAACCTACCTTGAAAACCTTTCCCTTCCCAACAAAAGAGGACAAAGATAAAATATATTTTCCATTATCTTTACCTTTTTTCTCTTTCATCGTATACTGTATTTCCCATTTACCTACGATGGATCGATAACGAAAAAGGTGCTTTTGAGATACCATTTTTTGTGCTTTTTTCAGGTAGAATATGAGTGAATTTAGCTGGGTTATAGGAGTCACAGGTCTCAACGCAACGGACAATCCCGGTCCAGGCATCTCGGTCATCCGCTCCCTTCGCGCTCATCCCGATTTTAAGGGAAAGATCATCGGTCTGGCCTACCATTCGTTGGATCCCGGGCTGTACACATCCGATCTGATCGATTCGGCCTATCTGATGCCTCTCCCCTCTGAAGGGATTCAATCCCTTCGCCAGCGCCTCGAGTATATTAAAAAGAGATCCGACATCTCACTGGTGATTCCCACCCTCGACTCCGAAATATCCGGATTTATCGCCCTGGAGCCCGAATTACGAGAGATGGGAATCCGACTATTTTTGCCAACAAAAGATCAGTATGAAATGCGTTCTAAGGTTCGACTTGCCGAGGTGTGCGAGAGGGCGAATATCGATTTCCCCCGAACGAAGGTCATTTCGGATGTGGAATCTCTTTACCAGGTCTCGAAGGAAATTCCCTTCCCTTATGTGCTCAAAGGGATCTTTTATGGCGCCTCTATCGTCAAAACGATGGATGAGGCGTTAATGGCCTTTCACAACACAACCGCCCAATGGGGAATACCTGTGATTATCCAGGAATTTCTCGTTGGGGAAGAGTACGATGTCTTGGCCATTGGAGATGGCAGGGGTGATCTCATGGGAGGATTTCCTATGAAGAAGACCTCCCTCACCGAAAAGGGAAAAGGATGGGCAGGTGTGGTCGTCAAGGACCCGATATTCAGGGAGATGGCCGAAAAGTTCTGCCAGTTGACAAAATGGCGTGGGCCCTTTGAAGCGGAAGTTCTCAAGACAAGGGAGGAGCGATACTATCTCCTGGAAATCAATCCCCGTTTCCCGGCATGGACGTATCTCTGTGTCGGAGCAGGACAGAATCTTCCATTTACCGTGGCCCAATTGGCAATGGGGATCGAGCCCGCTCCCTTGCCCGAATTCAGGGCAGGGACAATGTTCGTCCGCATCTCCCTTGAACAGATTGTAAAAATCGATATGTTCGAAGAGATTATCTCAAAAGGAGAAATTCATTATCGATAAACCCCGTTTGAAATTCCAGCGGGGCACTAAACCCCGCCCTGCCTGCCGGCAGGCAGGCGGAATTATTCTGAAATGTAACCCC
>JASEIE010000348.1 GCA_030024065.1 Thermodesulfobacteriota bacterium | reverse complement strand
CCGGTTTAAGTAGAAGCCGCCAATGTAAAATAAATTGCACCTTTAAAATCTCTGCGGAAGCGGGAATCCAGGGGAAAAAACTAAGAAACTGGATTCCTGTTTTCACAGGAATGACAGATTGTTATTTCACCTGTTAGGTGGTAGTTCATGTTCTCTGAAGACACATGATTCACTATCCGTTGCTGGGTTTTTAACTAAAAAATCGCTCAGGTTAAGTTATATTACCTCTTTTTCTGTTCCTTAAATAACTGTAGATAACCTTCGATCAACTTACGAGGGTCTAAATGAAGGGCCTGGGCATAGGCCTTCAGAAACCCCTTTAAATAGACCATTGCGGGAAGGTGGTCCAGATCTTCCTCTTCGATCCATTCCAGGGTCTTCATGTTAATCTTTGTCTCTGAGGCGATGGTTTTGAGATCGATGCCCAATCTCTCACGGATCTGTTTCAGCGCCCTTCCTCGATAGGTCACTTCTCCCAGATCTAATGAAAGATCGCTAAACGAAAGGTTGCCCTTTTTCTCCGGGGATCTCAGCGGGGCATTCGCTTGCTTCTCTCTTGAGGATTTTTCAATGATGAGGGAATGGGACTGATCATAGCTCCTTCGCAATGTCTCATCCATGAGAACACGATAAGCCTCTTCAATTGCCTTCTGTACTTCCACTCTCTCTTCCTCCAGGAAGAGGGAGTAAACGGCGAGGGAATCGGCATGAAAAGTCTCTCTCGCATGTTCATAGGCGCCCTGGATTTCCTTTACCGTGGCATCGGGGTTCACCTCCAGGATTTCATAGTAGGTCTGCTCTTCAATCCGTTTCATCTTCATCCCCATCGAGGAGGTTGTGTCACAAGTCTGTTCATGGTTCGACAGGGCCTGTCCTGAGCGAACCGTTCGTCCCTTCGAGAGCCTCAGGGCGAACGGTGAGTCGAAGGGCTCACCACGAACGGAAAAAGGCGCATTTAAAATCAATTGCCGTTCGTCCTGAGCGTGTCGAAGGGGGAACGGCTAATTGCGACACAGCATCAAGGCTGGAAGAGCATCCGGTGGCTGTTCGCCAATCTGGAGGCGATCTCCGTGACACATTGGGCTGCCTTGGAACGATAGTTCTCGAGAACCAAAGGCCTTCTCTTCCGTATGGAGTTCCCCACATCCTGATCGTAGACGATATAACCCAGATAATGGAGATGGATGCCGAAGTACTTCTGGCAGGCGCTTCGAATCGAAAAACCGATCTCAATATCCTTCTTGGAGCGAGCCTGGTTCAAAATGAGATTGGGATGAAAGCTCTCCGCCTCCTCGACGATCTTCCGGGCATCCTCTTCATTGATGCGCCTCACCTCTCTGAGGAGATCATAAGGGGTTCGAATGCCCGCTTCATTCTTCTGGTCCATCGCTTCATCGATCAGGGTCTTCACCGAATGGGAAGAAACCGTTTGCCTCAACCTTCGATAAAAGGCGCTTTTCAGAAATCGATAGGTGTTCTCGATGGAGGTGGGTTCAGGGGTTACCACCAGGATTCCCCCATCCGACATTAGAAAGAAGTCCAGAACGCTTAGAGTGTTCCCTCCCCCCAGGTCGACCAGGATGTAATCACTTTCCAGACCCTTGATGGAACGTAGTAATTTCCGTTTCTGAACACTCTTCGCATCGGCGGCGTTAAGAAGATCCTGCGCCCCTGTCAGGAGTTTGAGATTGGGAACCCCGGTGGAGATGAGCACATCCTGCAGACGGGAGACCCTCTTTTTGATAAAGTCGGAAAGGGAAGGATAAGGCGGGAGAATCCCCAGAAAGGTGTGAAGGTTCGCCCCTCCTAAATCGGCATCGATAAGGATAACTCGGGCACCCAACTTGGAGAGGCAGATTCCGATGTTGGCGGCGATGAAACTCTTTCCGCTCCCCCCTTTGCCCCCTCCGATGGTCCAGATAGTCTTCTGGTGATTATTTCGACTCTTCACGACTCAAAATGCCTTCTTCAACTATGCCCAGACGCCTTCAATCTTTGCATGACAATGGCGACATTCCCCTTTGGCCAAATCATTTTTGGCCACTCGAAACCCCACTCTCTCGATCACGTTCCGACCGCATTGGTGGCAGAAAGTATCTTCCCCTCCCTGTCCGGGGATATTGCCACAGTAGACATACCGGAGCCCAGCCTTCATCCCGATCTCCTTCGCCCGGTGAAGTGTGGTTGCAGGGGTTCGTGGAAGGTTGAGCATCTTATAGGTGGGATAAAAGGCGGAGATATGCCATGGAACCTCTGCCCCCAACGACAGGATGAATTGGGCGATCTCCTCAAACTCCTTGTCCGAATCATTCAGGGTCGGGATGACGAGGGTGGTGATCTCCACCCAGATCCCTAACTCCCGCATCAACCTCAGATTCTCCAGCACGGGCTTGAGCCTCGCTCCGCAGACCTCCTTATAGAACCTCTCCTGAAAACCCTTCAAATCGACATTGGCGCCATCGAGATAGGGCTGAATGGTCTTGAGAGCTTCCTCGGTCATGTAGCCATTGGTGACGAAGATGTTTTTAATCCCCTCCTGACTCGCCAGAACAGCCGTCTCGTAGGCATATTCAAAGTAGATGGTGGGCTCGGTATAGGTATAGGAGATTGACCGGCATTGATATTCTTTGGCGAGAGAAACGATCTGAGAGGGAGGAGCAAATGAACCGTCGATCTTTTTTTTATCCGCCGGCATCTGGGAGATCTCATAATTCTGACATTGAAGGCACCGGAAATTGCAGCCCACGGTGGCGATGGAGAAAGAGGTTGATCCGGGCAAGAGATGAAAGAGGGGTTTCTTCTCAATGGGATCGACATTCATGGAGATGGGATGACCGAAGACGAGGCTGAAGAGTTTGCCTTCTCTGTTCTCCCTCACTCCACAGATCCCTCTTTTTGAAGGAGAGATGACACACCGATGGTTGCAGAGGTAGCACCCTACCTTCTCCCCTTCCAAAGGACTGTAAAGCATTGCCTCCTTCATATCCCCTTCCCTTCTTCTGTTTGTGAGTCGTCCCGATCTGTTGAAGGACGAAACTTAAAGATCGAAGCGGGGTAACTGTCGAAGGACGTATTCGCGTATTGCCTGGGGGGTGGGTAAGTCCCAAAGGATCTTTTTGTTCTGAATGAGAGGGAGAAGAAGTTCCTGGAAACGGCCACCACATGAACATCGGTCCAAACCCTGGTCAAACCGGCTTCGGCCTACCTTGAATGGGGCCACCTTGTCCTGAAAACATTTGGAGCACCGAAAAACGCTCTTCGATCCTGACATCTTTCCTCTCTTCGCCAGCGGTCTTCCCTCGATCTCGACGATATCCATTGCAAAGTCGATCACCCTTGCATTCGTGATGGAAGTACCCACCCCGTAGGCATCGACCAGTGGATTGAGACTCAAGATGCGTTTCTCATCCAATCCGCCACTGACAAAGATCTTCACATGGCCGAATCCCCTCAGGTTCAATTCCCAGCGAATCTCCTCAATAATCTTTTGGAAGTCTCCCCGTCTTGAACTGGGCGTATCGAGCCTGATGGCAAAAAGCCTCTTCCCCAGGGCTTCCGCCACACGGATGGCCTCTATCTTTTCGTCATTAAACGTATCGATCAAGGAGACCCGCTTCACTTTCGGATGGATCACCTCGTCAAAGGCCTTTGTCGCTTCGACCGTATCGCCTATCATCAGAATCAACGCATGGGGCATGGTGCCGGAAGGTTCCTCATGAAGCATCTCGGCGTCCTTCACGACCGACACTCCATCACAACCGCCGATGAAGGCGTTTCGTTCCACCATCGGCGCAATCACCGGATGGATTCGCCTTGCCCCGAAGCTGATGACCCTTCGATCCCCTGCCGCTTTCTTACAGCGGGCGGCCTTTGTCGCCACACCCGAGGCCTGGCAGAGGAGACCTAAAACCGAGGTCTCATAGAGGCCAAATTCCGTATACATCCCTTCGATCTCCATCACCGGTTCATAGGTCCGGAAGATCGTCCCCTCCTTCATCGCCCTCACTTTGATAGGGAGGTCTTTAAGGAGAAAGACCGCCTCTTCGATCCCTGCCAGCACTCCCCACCCGTAATCCTCCGGAAACCGTTTGGCAATGAATTCAGCCTTGACCCGTTTGTCGATCTTCTTTGCCTTGAGGACTTCCATCGTCCT
>JASEIE010000347.1 GCA_030024065.1 Thermodesulfobacteriota bacterium | reverse complement strand
AGGATCTTTGCTGAAGAGGAGAGTGACTCTCACCTTTCCTCCGGAGCGGATCAAAGAACCGGTCATCTATAATATCGGTCATCAATTTAAGATCGTCACCAACATTCGCAGTGCAAATGTTACGGAGAATGTCGGCTGGGTGACCCTGGAGATTGATGGAGAAGAGGGAGAATACCTGAAGGCCCTCGACTATTTGAAGAAGATCGGAGTAAAAGCAGAACCTGTGGAAAAGGATGTGATTGAGTAAACCCCGTTAGAAATTCCAGCGGGCCTTCGCCGCGCCGACCTGCTGCGACGGTGCGCGAGCACGGCGGGGGTGGCTCCCGCCACGCAGGCGGGGCATTATTTCTAACGGGGTAAATTGCAGATTGCGGATTTAAGATTTCAGATTGAAGGATCGAAAACTCTTATCTGAAATAGAGATATGGGAGAAGAAAAATGGGAGAGAGAGTCGAAAAAATTTTCTGGAAAGTTGCAGGCCCTCTGATAAGAAGGGCTTTAAAAGGGAAACACAGGGACGTTTCTGAAATTTCCATTCAGGAGGTAAACCGCCTTCTCAAAAAGGGAGAGAGAATGGTCCTGCTCGATGTCCGGGAGAAGGAAGAACTGGCGCTGGGTTATCTAAAAGGGTCTGTGTTTATCCCACGGGCCAGTTTGCCGGAGAAAGCAGAGACGTTGCTGCCTGATAAGGATGCTCCCATTGTCGTCTATTGTGCAGCAGGTGTCCGTTCCATTTTAGCAGCTAAGACCCTGAAGGAGATGGGCTACCATCAGATTTTTTCTATGAAAGAAGGCATTGACGGATGGAAGGCTGCCGGGTATGAACTGGGGAGCGATTCCGGACTGACCTCGGAGCAACTGACCCGATACAGTCGCCATATTCTCCTCAAAGAAGTTGGAGTAGAGGGACAGGTTCAGCTATTGAAGTCAAAAGTCCTTCTGGTCGGGGCTGGAGGCCTGGGCTGTCCGATAGGCCTCTATCTTGCGGCTGCAGGAGTCGGAACCCTGGGAATCATCGATTCTGACAGAGTCGATCTGACCAATCTCCAGCGACAGGTATTGCACCGAACCTCGGATGTGGGACGACCGAAGACGGAATCGGCTAAAGAGGCCGTCAATCGAATCAATCCCGATGTGAAGGTCATCACCTATCAGGAACGCCTCACATCCGAAAATGCCATTAACATTTTTCAGGATTATGACATCATTGTGGACGGGTCGGATAACTTCCCGACCAAGTATCTGGTCAATGATGCCGCCTTCTTCACGGGAAAACCCTTTGTTTTTGGCGGGGTGTTTCAATTTGAAGGACAGGCGAGCGTCTTCTCTCCGGGCAATGGAGGTCCCTGTCTTCGGTGCCTCTTTCCTGAGCCGCCTCCACCCGGGCTTGTCCCCAGCTGAGACGAGGCAGGCGTCCTGGGAGTTGTGCCCGGGCAGGTTGGATTGTTTCAGGCTACAGAGGCGATCAAACTCATCTTGAAAATAGGAAAACCTTTGATCGGTCAGTTCTTGATCTATAACGCCCTGGAGCCGGAATTCAGGATCTTTCAGGTCAGGAAGAATCCGTCATGTCCTCTCTGTAATGAGAAACCGAAGATAAAAGAACTAACTGATTATCATGAGGTATGTGGTCTGGAGAGCAGAAGTCAGGCCACGGTTTGAATAGTGTCTGTTTGTAAATGTCCTTTTCCGTCATGCCGAACTTGAGGAGCCTGCCCCGTACTTGATACGGGGGCATCCAGGGACCCTTGAAAACACTGGATTCCGGCTGGAGTTTATCCCGATGAAAATCGGGGCCGGAATGACAACTTTTTTGGAAACTGTTGGTTTATAAACAGACTTTAAATAGTTGGGGGAGAAAGGAAAGGAAGGAAGATGGAGCGGGTCAAGCATCATTTAAAAAGATTAGTTGGAGGTTTAACTTTACCCATCGTCACGGTTTTTGCTCTTCTCATATCAGGCCAGCTCGCATTGGCGATTCCCAATGGAGGATATACACGGCCTGAACTTCTGATTCAACCTGAAGAGCTTAAACCCCTGATCGACCGGAAGGATCCCGATATCCGGATCATCGATGTCCGGGAAAAAATCAAATATCTTGCCGGTCATATTCCGGGAGCTGTGAATATCTGGCGGCCCGACGTCGTGGATAAGGATCATCCCATTCCAGGGATGATGGCCCCTCAGGCCCAGATCGAAGAGCTGATGGGAAGACTCGGAATCAGCCATCGAAATACGCTCATCATCTATTCCGACGGCCCTGATGGTGCCAGGTTCTGGTGGATACTGGCTTACTATGGCTTTCCCTTCCAGCAGATGAAACTTCTTGACGGCAGTCTTGATGGCTGGAAGGCAAAGGGTTACCCGACCGAGATGATTCCTCAGCAGATCAGTCCGGCTCAATTCAGGTTGCCGGGAAAGACGAAAACGACGGAACCCCTGCTTTGTACTTTGCCGGAAGTCAGGGGAGCCTTGAAAGAACCCAAGAAGGTCGTTCTCGATGTCCGGGCAAGCAAAGAGTATCTTGGAGAGGAGACCCTTGCGGGTGCGGTCAAACCGGGTCGCATTCCCGGAGTGAAGTGGATTGAGTGGAGGGAAGTTCTAATAAAGGACGGACCCAATAAGGGATACTGGAAATCCGCCGAGGAGATAAGGAAGCTCTTTGCTGATTTAGGGGTGACTCCGGATAAGGAAATCTATATCTACTGACAGTCCGGGGTGCGCTCGACTCACAGTTTGGTGAGCCTATACCTGATTGGTTATCCCCTTGAGAAGTTAAGAAACTATGATGGCTCCTGGATTGAGTGGAGTCGAACTCAGAAACCTTTTGAAACAGGTCCGCCACTTGGGGAATCTAAAAAATAATTGTCCATGACGACTAAGTCAATATGTTAAAAATCCCAAAACCTATCTTTGAACGAATGATTGATCATGCGAAGATGGAATCTCCCCTTGAATGCTGTGGCATCCTGAGTGGAAGGGATAAAACGGTTGAGAAGGTCTTCGAACTTCAGAATTCGGAAAAGAGTCCAATTCGATATTCGATCTCCCCTCAGGAGCAACTGGAAGTTTTTAAAGAGATGGAAAAGGAAGCGATGGAGATGGTGGCCATCTACCATTCCCATACCCATACCATCCCGTTTCCCTCTGAGACCGATGTGAGGATGGCTTTCTATCCTGAAGTGTCATCGATCATCATTTCTTTAAAAGAGGAGGATGCAGTCGTAAAGGCATTCTTGATTCGAGAGGATGTCATCCATCCCGAAGAGATCGAGGTGATTCTTTAATTTGAGATCTCAGATTTAAGATTTGAGATTGAATCAGAAATCTGCAATCTAAAATTGGAAGTGTCTGTGGAAGCCCTGCAAATAAGAGATGAACTGGAATCCCGGAGGGAGTTGAAAAAGGAGAGGCCCTTCTCTTTACTCTCCTCAATCGGGAATACGCCCCTGATTCAGATTCAACAGGTGACCCAGCACCTCAGGGGAGTTCAGATCTTTGCCAAGGCGGAGTGGCTCAATCCCGGCGGCTCCGTAAAGGACCGTGCAGGTCAAAAGATCATTGAAGATGGGGAAAGATCAGGTCAACTCACAAGGGATAAAATCATTCTCGATTCCACATCGGGCAACACAGGAATCGCTTACGCGATGATCGGCGCGATCAAGGGTTACCGCGTTGAACTGGTTGTTCCTGACAATCTGAGTGAAGAAAGAAGAAAGGCTCTCGAAGCCTATGGCGTGAAACTGATCTTCACGGACCCTATATTGGGTTCAGATGGCGCGCTTCTGGAAGCAAAGAGAATCTTTGAAGCTAATCCAGAACGGTATTTCAAGGCAGATCAATATAATAACCCTTCAAATTGGAAAGCCCATTATGAAACAACGGGAATCGAGATTCTTCATCAGACAGGAGGGAAAGTGACCCACTTTGTTGCAGGCGTGGGAACAGGTGGGACATTGATCGGAACAGGTAGAAGACTGAAAGAGTATAATCCTCAAATTCAACTCTTTGGAGTCCAGCCGGATAGTGGTTTTCACGGAATAGAGGGGTTAAAGCATATTGAAACCGCCATCCGGCCGGGCATTTATGATGAAACCATCTTGAATGGAACATTCTTTGTGAAGACGGAAGATGCCTTTGAAATGGCCAATCGTCTT
>JASEIE010000346.1 GCA_030024065.1 Thermodesulfobacteriota bacterium | reverse complement strand
TATGACTTCTTGGGAGCAGCGTTATCGTTGCCCCTTACTTGGGCTTTCTTTGTGTATGGACTTCAATATCCCGAATCCCCAATATTGCCCGCGGAAATAGTAACATCAAGACTTCCTTCTATTTTAGAAAACTTATGGTTCATTGTGTTAGTACCTTAACAGTGAAATTCTTGTTTTTTGTGCAAGAATTTTTACCACAAAGGGCACAAAGGATCACGAAGGGCTTTAAGATTTTCCTTTGTGTTCCTTCGTGTACTTCGTGGTTAAATCCTTTTTAGTTTCGGCTTGTCCGAGTTAGGGTTGAGGAGAAGGAATAGAAGCAAGAAAAACATTCCCCTTCAATGTTGTTGAACGGCTATGCAGAAGATATGGTTATCGCTATAATCTGACAGGTTTTAGGTGAGTAACCGATTTCAAGATCTAATACTCTATCCGAGAGGAGGTGTAGTATGACTTTTCACGAGAGTAATGTTAATTTTCGAAATCTGATACGCGATCTCACCGATATGTATATATATGATGTCGCAGAGGTGGTGATAATCGAGCTGGTGGCCAATGCTTTGGACGCTGGAGCTACAGCAATCTCGGTGAACTATAATCCTGATGCGAAGATTCTGGTAGTTTCCGATAACGGTTCCGGAATGTCGTTGGAGCAATTTCGGAAATATCATGATCTGGCTGCTGGATTGAAATCGCGTGGTTCGGGTATTGGTTTTGCAGGTGTAGGGGCTAAAATTAGTTTTAATATTGCCGAGCGGGTAATCACTGAAACACGGAGCATTTCTTTTGAGGGAGGATCAAGTTGGCAGCTTGTTCGCCAAGAAGATGGCAATGAACGATTGATATGGGAAGATTTATCACCAGAGCATTTGGATGGGTTTGGGACAAGGATAGAAGTCGATTTCACTAATCAGGCTGAAATCCAATATACAACGACCGAGGACTTGGTCTCGTTACTAAGGAGACATTATTTGCCTCTGTTCGACACTAACTTCTTAGACCTTTATTCTAAATTGGGTCGCTACCGCAATCTGAAATTTATAGTCAATAGCCAAATAATTACCCACGGTAATCTAAGCGAGGAGTTTAGACTAGAAAAAGCTAAGGATATATATTTAGAGCGTTCAAACCATCTGATAGGGTATGGGAGATTGGGGCTCTCAAAGAATGAATACCCCATAGGTGAAGAAGTTTGTGGAGTTCTAATATCGGTCTTTGGTAAAGTTGTAAAAGCTGATTTGTTCAATCAATTTCCGGGCCGAGAAGGGCCACGTATATTCGGCCTAGTCGAGGTTCCTGGTTTGGTTAAGTACTTAAACACACCCAAATCAGATTTCATTCGTCCTCGTGGGCAGCATAAAGAATTTGAATGCTATTACGGTCCAATCCGAGATTGTTTCAAATCGTGGCTCGCCGAGGCGGGAATACAGACATTAGAGATCGATGTCACGGCGGAGACAAGAAAAATCGAAAAAGAAATTGCAAGGATATTGGAAGATATTCCCGAGCTTGGCGAATTCTTCGGGTTCCGGGCTCCTAAAAAGGTCCTGCGTTCAGATGAGAAGGGAGATAACTCCGCCATTGAGCATGAAGGTATAGAAGCCTCTTACCCCATTGGAAATGGTCATGTAGGCAAGAAAGGGGGCCCCCCTGATGTCGGGCCAGATCCTGGTCAGGCACTCATCGAAGACGCGAAAGGTCTGACAAGAGCCACCCCAGTTAGTCGTGCCGCTCGCCGCGGCCCAAAGATTGCCTTTGTGAATGCACCCGAAAAGCTTGAAATGGCATGGGTTGAAGGAAATACAATTTCTATTAATACTGGCCACCCCGTGCTCAACAAAATCAAAGGCGATTACAAAGAAAAACGTATCTTTTATCTTGTAGCTATTGGTTGCGCCGTACAACGTTTCTTGGCAGCCCAAGATGAACAAGCGGATCTAATGTTCATCGACCGTCTGCTAACTGCTTGGGGTAGCAAATGAACCAACTTGCTTTTATTACATTTGATGTGTCTCAACAAGGGATCAAAACCTCTCTTTCTATGCAAGGGCTATTAACCATAGAAGGCGACCTTGATACTATTATCGCTCGTGCAACCCACACTTACAAAGAAGCCCTAGGTGAAATGAGCAGTTTATTGAAAGAAAGGGAGCAGCTATATAGTAGTAGGAAAAGGGTGCCGGCGCGTCTCATATGGCGGATAGGAGATGTAATTTTTCGACTAAATTATGATTTGTCAAAATTAAACCTGCAAATTGACAACACATATAATCACTTGGTACGAGACTTAAAAGTGAATAGAAAGTGGCTTGAGAAGGTGGTTATATTCCGCCGTTATATCCCACAGATAGATATTATACCGGATACGGCCACGTGGGGAGCCTTTGAAAAAGGGACGCGTAGAAAGGCCCAGGCACTATTACACAGCAAATAAAGCATTGTGAAACGATAGTGTTTATTCAAGACCAAGATGGAAGCCTCAAATATATCGAACATTCTAAATTGGTACACACTTCATCCCGTGGCATTTGGGGTGCAGGACGTTGTGGATGATCTCGATGGTTCGGTAAACAAAGGGGACATCGAAACCTGCTTGGCGAAAGACCCGCGCTTTGTTATCGTAAAAGGATCATTGCCAGAGGATGATCTGATTCTTCCTGAACATACATTGTTCTTATGGTATGCCCGATTAAACTTGAGACATGCAAGAGTCCAAGTTGAAAAGCCTATCATAACCCACGATCACTTCTTGATATTGATAAATTCATTGAGGCTTGACGGATATTGGGCAAAAATACCAAGCGAGATCCTTGAATTTGGGGAGCAATACGGATTTATTGCCCGAACTGCGAGCAGAAAGACTTTTTTTCTCCCAATATCAAACGTTCTTGGCACTGTACCTGCTAACATACACTCTCGTTTGACAAATTACGCCGCAGAGCAGTTATTGATTTCTCTGGCAGACTGCACGCAGGAACAGCGGAGAAAAATAATCAACACGACTCCTGAAACCTGCCTGTATGAGGCTATAAAAAAACTAAAAATCCGAAATAGCAGGACAATAGTAATAGTATTGCGCAAGGAGGGTTTGTTAAGTGGTACGAAAGAAACTCTCGGATCAATCGCGCAGGATTACGAAATTACACGAGAGAGAGTCCGGCAAATTACCAGGATTTTCTGGGAGCGTCTACATAATTCTCCGGATTTTCAAAAGATACTTCTTCAAGGTGCAATATTATTTGTCATGAAATCTCGTGGTAGTGTTCTTGCAGATGAGAACTCACGGTTTATACACTTTCTCACCCGAGCGTGTGAAATTCCAATGTGTTTAGTGCCCTATACCAACTTTCATATACTTGGAGGCACACCTACTACTTTATCTCAACTAAACGGGGTTTTTGAAGGATGCGAAGTGGGGCTTACCGAAACCGAACTGGCATCAAGAATATCAAGAGCTATTTCGCTCCCCCAGAAAGATATTCGTCTTTTAGCCAAGTGCATATTGGCCGATCAGAGCGCAAATTTCAAGAAAAAAGATCGCGTATTACTTGCTCTCAAATCCATTGGTAAACCTGCGCACTACTCGGATGTTTTTGAAGAATTTTGCCGCTTGTTTCCCGAAATTCCAATAACCGAACACAGCGTACACGCTATACTGGACCGACTAGCTGACAGTGATAGTGTTGTTTGGATTGGCATCAAAGGAACTTATGCACTAAGGGAATGGGGGTACGAACGGCCATTGCAAGGGCTTTTTGATAGTATCACTGAGATAGTGCGCACACAATACAAAAAAACAAGCAATCCAGTTTCTGTTGATAAAATTTACACAGAGATCGGCAAACATCGTCAGGTAATAAATAGGGCAAGTGTTGACATGGCAATCACACTAAATGAACACATAACAAAGGTATCCAAGAATCATTACATACCCGCTCCTGAGATCACAGAAGTGCAAAAAAGCCTACAGGATATGGACACCAAGATCCATGAGGGAATCTCGAATTTCCGTCGCGAAAAAACGAGTTAAACAATTTATACCTTTCTATCTAGCCGTCCTTCCCATCAATTCCAGGGCTAACTCCTGGAATTTTCGTTTGATTTCCACCGGTTCAAAAGGCTTGATCATCTTTACCGGCCAGCGCTCGGCTTCGTCCGGGAAAGATTCGGCGCGGTG
>JASEIE010000345.1 GCA_030024065.1 Thermodesulfobacteriota bacterium | reverse complement strand
ATTGGATGTCCACTCCTGTTAACCCCTTGCCCAGTGCCCGGATTGGAGGGTGAAGTGTTAGAGATCAAGAATCTGATGGTATTTTACGAGAATGCATTGGCGATCAATAATATTAATATGAGTGCACGGGAGAGTAAGATCACAGGCGTTTTTGGGGCAAATAGCGCCGGGAAGTCCACTCTGATGTATACGATTTCGGGAATCATCCTGGACGTGAAAAAGAAGGAGGAGATGAAAGGAGGAGAGAGGATCACTGTCCTCGGTAATATCCTCTTTAATGGTTTGGATATCTCCAACATGAAACCGAGTGAAAGGGCGAAAAGGGGAATTGTCCTTTGCCCTGAAAGACGAAGGATTTTTCCGGAAAGCAGCACCCTTGAAAATCTGAAGATAGGCGGCTACTTGGCGACGAAACTCCAGGCCAAAAAAACGCTCGAATACGTCTTTACCATCTTTCCGGCTTTAAAAAATTTGAAAAAGAGGGAAGGGGGCTTTCTCAGTGGAGGAGAACAGCAGATGCTTGCCATTGGGAGGGCCTTAATGGCGCAACCGAAATTGCTCCTTTTGGACGAGCCTTTGCTCGGGCTGAGTCCTCTCATGGAAGCCATGCTTGCCCGAGCGATCCGGGGTATCAATCAACAGACAGGGATTACGACCCTGATCTCCGAACAATATGCCCGGCCCATTCTACCCATCATCGATTTTGGTTATATTCTTGAAAATGGGGGAGCTGTTTTGGAAGGGACTTCTCAAGAATTGATGGACAACCCCGATGTGAAATCCGCTTATTTTGGGTTGTAATCTACTTTTTCTCTTTGGTTGTTTTTCTCCGTTCCTCGTCTCTAATTTCTCGCCTTAAAAGTTTTCCAACTTTCGATTTGGGAAGCATATCTCTAAATTCAATGTATTGCGGAATTTTATAGGGGGCGAGCCTCTCCCGGCACCATTTCAACAGTTCAGACGCATCCACCCCCCTTGCATCCTCTTTGAGAACCACCATGGCCTTGATCCGTTCCCCTACTTTTGGGTCCGGGACACCCACGACACAGGCTCCGATGACGGTTGGATGATCCTGTAGCACGGCCTCAATCTCCGAGGCGGAGACCCGATAGGCCTTATGCTTTATGATGTCTGCAGACCGCTCGACATAGTAAATCTCTCCTTTTTCATCCTGTCGAACATAATCTCCCATCCGGTAATAGATCTCGCCGTCTATTTCGACATAGGATCGGCTGGTCTCTTCAGGCTTATTCCAATAATGTTTTACTGTATGGTCTGAGGTGACCACTAATTCCCCTATCTCACCCAAAGATACGGACTTGAGAGTATCCGGGTCAACCACTTTGCACTGCCTGGACTTGAGGGGTAACCCAATGGACAAGGGTTCTGGTTCCCTATCTAACCGACTGTAAGTGACATGACCGGCTTCTGTTGAACCATAGACTTGATGGATAGGAATATTGAAACGCTCCTTCCATCGTTTTAAAACCTCGACGGGAAGGACATCCCCTCCACAATAGCAATACCGAAGAGAGCTTATGTTATATTGATCTAATCGGTCATTTTCCAGAATCATGCGATACAGGGCAGGGACACCTAGAAACCACCTCACTTTATATTTTTGTATGGCCTGTAAAATCGCATCGACCTGCGGGACAGGCATGATCACTGTCGTATTGCCATAATTGAGACCGACGGCCACAAACAATCCAAGAGCCATGATATGAAAGAGGGGATTCACCGCGATATAGGAATCGCTTCCTTCCTTGATATACCCTCCCGCGACATCCTCCATGATGTCCCTGACATAGGAGGCCATCCCCATATGATTGCCGGGGACGCCCTTTGGGAAACCAGTTGTGCCTCCTGTATAAAGGATGTAGGAGAGGTCCTTCCATGGATCGATTTCGACATTCAGCTTCTGAGGAGGGGTTTTGAGCAGATCTTTTAAAAAATATACATTTTCATCCTTCTTGACGATTCCATGAGGAACCTTATCAAAGAGGTAGCCGATGGTTTGCTTCCAGAGGGGGAGAAGGTCAACCAGGTTTGTAACGATGACCCGCTTCAAACAGGTTTTGGAAAGTATTTCTTTCACATAGCAGAAATTGGTATCCAGACAGACGATCGTTTCTGCCCCTGAATCATTGATCATATATTCGATCTCAAAGGAGGTATAGATGGGAGGGATCGGGACGGCGACGGCTCCAAGTTTCTGAATTCCAAAGAAGGTGATCACCCACTGGACAGAGTTCGAAACATAGATCGTCACTTTATCGCCTTTGCCTACTCCCATTTGATTCAGGGCAGTGGCAAACCGGTTGATGAGATCCCACAGCCCGGCATAAGAGAAACGTTTCCCCAGATAGATGATGGCTGGCCGATCAGGATATTTTTTGCACATCTGCTCGAATCGGGTAAAAGTTAATTCAGCTTCCATCATCCAGAAACCTCAGCGCAAATTAGAAAATGAGCATTGCAAAGTTAGCAATGGATTTAGGAATGTTTTCCATTGCTAATTGATCATTGCTAATTGCTAATTTTGCAATGATTATTTTTCAGGCTTCAAAGGTATAATCCAGCACCTTCTCAGAACCCAGGTAGGCTTCCTTCACTTTCTCATCCTTCATGACCTCTTCCGGAATACCTTCGGCCAGTTTTTGTCCGAAGTTCAGCACCATCACACGACTGGCCACTCGAAAGAGTTCTCTCAATCGGTGTTCAATCATCACCAGTGTAATTCCGTCCATCTGCAATTTCTCGATGAGAGGGACCATGCTGGCGATTTCACTCATGCTGAGCCCTGAAAAGACTTCGTCACAGAGGATAATGTCCGGTCTCAGAGCAAGGCATCGGGCAAGTTCGAGGCGCTTAAGATACCCTGTTGGCAGGCTCGACGCCAATTTATAAGGGACAAAAGAATCCCGTTCGAAACCGATCTCTTCCAAGATATCGATTGCCACTGTTCCTCGATCCCCAAGCTTACCCCCTCCTCTCCATCCGCCCGTTCTTCTGGCCCGTGGTGAGAATAGGGGGATGACCAGATTTTTATAAGCAGGGAGGCTATAATAAGGTCTCATAATCTGGAAGGTTCTTGTGAGCCCAAGATTGGCAATCTGATTGGGCGGTCGATTGCTAATCTCCTTGCCTTTATACAGGACCTTTCCGGAATCCATTTTGATGAAGCCGGTGATACAATTGATGAGAGTCGTCTTCCCTGATCCATTAGGACCGATAATTCCGAAGACTTCGCCTTCATGAACATTAAAACTGACATTCAATAATGCCTGGACGCCACCAAAGGTTTTGCAGACATCTGTTACTTGGAGAATGTCCTCTCCACTCATACCTTTATCCACCTCTCAAACTGATGGTATTTCCGCTGGGCGTAGACCATGATCCCTTCGCTTCGAAACATAATGAACGCCATCAGGATCACGGAATAGAAGACAATTCTTAAGGTTCCAAATTCTCTTAGCCATTCTGAGATGGGGACCAGAAAGAAACAACCTAATAAAGGACCTACTAACGTTCCTCCTCCACCGATGACTGTGGCCGCAATAGGAATGATTGAGAAATCGAGAGCGAACTGTGATATTCCTGACCACATATAGATATGAGAGAGATAGGCCCCTCCGAGAGAACCAAGTCCGGAGGCGATAAAAACAGCAATGGCCTTGTAAAGGGTGATGCTTAATCCAGAGGCTCTGACAGACTGGTCATTATCCTTTACTCCTCTAAACACCAATCCGATATCCTCATTCACCAATCTCCTCAACCCAAAGAGGGCGAAGATGACGATAAAGATGATGAGATATTGTTCAATCCATCTGTTGGGGAAACCGGACACTCCAAGGATGCCGTCTGTTCCGCCGAAAATATTTAATGCTTCAATGATTCTCATCAAAGCCAGGGGGTACATAAGGGTCACAATGGCAAAGTAAACTCCCCTGAGGGGAAGAGCAGGGAGAAGGAGAAGAGTGCAGATAATAGCTCCGCCAATGGTGGCCATGGGAATGGTAAGAACAGGTGAGAGACCCAAGGATTTATTGAGGAGGGCTGCCGTGTATCCGCCCACCCCTATAAAAAAAGCACCTCCAAGGGAGACCAACCCTACAAAATGGGCTAAGAAATCAAACCCAAGAGCGAGCAGGGCATAAATAGCGGCAATGGATACAACCCGTTTCCAATAAAG
>JASEIE010000344.1 GCA_030024065.1 Thermodesulfobacteriota bacterium | reverse complement strand
GTGACCTAACATCGGCAATGGAACTATCGAGAACCTTGATCGGGGTAGACTTGACAAAGCCAACTACCCTCCCATCTTTTGTCATTGCTACAGCGTCGCCTAAACTACCTAAAACACGCTCAGGCTTTATTCCAAGGGCTTCAAATACGATAGTAGCATTATACTCGGTGGCTGAACCGGGAATGCCGAAGTGGAATTTTTTACCATGAAGTTCACCGATGGTCTTTATTCCGCTATCAGCTCGAACCGCGTATGATTGGTTGATGATGGTGTAGTGGTTTAATATTCTATATTTCGGCCATGGGGCTCCCTTCCAGCGGTGTGTGCCGTAATAAGCCATAACTGTCCCTTCAGGGCAGGTGACCGAGGCGAAATGGAGGTGCCCCTTTTTTACTCTCATGAGATTGTCGTGAGTAGCACCGGTCTCCACCACAGTAACTCGTAACCCGGGGACGTTTTCATTAAATATCTTGGCAAGAGCCACTGCCCCCGGATAATAACCAGAAGTAGTGCTGGTTGAGCCCATGAGCAAGTCCATAACTTTTGGGACCTTTGCTTGCGCAGCCGCCTTGGGACCACAAGCAAAGAAAATAGCTAAGACCAGTGAGATAGCCAACATTCCAACTGTGCTTTTCTTCTTCATCATCTTTACCTCCTTACCCTTGTACCTCGGTCTTGTTTGTGGCATTTGTAGGGTCTTTAGAGCAAGTTCGTGACTCACAATTATTTGACCACTTCTAATAGGCATTTTCCTGCGGAGCCTTTGTCACCAGTTGCTGTGATCGTATACATACCCGGCTCAGCCACGTCTTTAAGGGGAATCTTAGAAACAATTTTGATCTCGCCCTTTTCGTTAGCTATATGCCTTTCCACACCCCCGTTGCCCAAAATTAGAGGCACACCTCGCATTATTACGTTTGCCTTAACTTCCTCACCAGGTACGAAATTGGTTCCGGTAATAGTGATTGACGTTCCTGGTTTGCCGCTAGGCGGAGTTATGGAGATAGCTACTGGGGGTTTTGGTGGTGGCGTCGGTGCTGGTTTAGCGCAGGCAGCAAGAAAAGAAAATATTATAACTACCGCTATCATTAACATAGCTAATTTATTACCCATTTCCAGCCTCCTTTCTCGTGAGATCGTATTGTCAAAATATTTTTACTTATAATGCTCAATTCCTTAAAGCCAAAATGCAGACGAAGGGGAGACTCCCGCGTACGATTTCGCCCATGCATATCTCAGGCGGGGGGATGTTTTTAATCACGAAGTGATTAAGCCCTACGGGTGGAGGGATGTTGCCCATTTCCATTGGTAAAATCCACCCTGAACTCTATTCTTTTCCTAACCTTTTAAGTTTTCCGATCTTTCTTTAAACGAGATCTCTAAGTGTTCGCTTTAAGATTTTGCCAACGGGTGTCTTCGGCAGCTCTTCCACAAAGCGAACCTCACGGATACGCTTGTAAGGAGCTATTTTCTCCCTGCAGAATTCTATTAGTTCATTGGCATCGAGTGATTGTCCGTCTTTAAGCACTACGAAGGCAAAAGGTATTTCTCCTGCAACGGGATCTGGTCTACCGATGACTGAGCATTCGCGAACGGCAGGGTGTTGCAGCAGAAGATCCTCGAGCTCAGCTGGAAAAACACCATAGCCTTTATACTTGATCATATCCTTAAAACGTTCAACAAAATGAAAGTAGCCTTCTTCATCCATGTAGACGATATCCCCTGTGTGGAGCCATCCTTTTTCGAGAGTTCTTTCTGTTTCCTCCGGTCTATTCCAATAGCCCTTCATTACCTGAGGTCCTCGAATGAGCAACTCCCCTTCTTTGCCAGGTGGCAAAGGAGTGCCTTTTTCGAGATCAATTACTCTTGCTTGCGTATCAATAATAGGGATGCCAATCGTCCCAATTTTCACTCGATGCAGAGGATTGTTCGTACATTCCGGGGATGCTTCCGTCAGGCCGTATCCAGGAACTAAAGGTACCCCAGTGATCCTTTCCCATTCATTCTTAACCTCACTCAAAACGGGCATCCCCCCTGCCTTAACATACCGAAGTGAAGAGAGGTCATATTTGCGGATGGAAGGATGGTTGATAAATATCTGCCAAAGAGAAGTGACACCGTAAAAGATCGTGATCCGTTCCCTCTGAATGAGTTCCAGGCATTCCTCCGGTTCGAAATGAGACATAATGTATACGGTTGCTCCTACATAAAAGACTGAATTGATGCAAACGGTTGGCCCCCAAGTATGATAGAAAGGAGTTACACCCATGACCCTATCCTTCTCGGCCCATGTAAACCACCTGGCATTCATTATGGCATTGGAGACCAGATTGAAATGGGTCATCATCGCTCCCTTGGGGATGCCTGTTGTTCCACCAGTGTATTGAATGACAGCCACATCGTTCTTTGGATCAATAGCTACTTTAGGAGGATGAGGTGGATATTGAGAAAGGATCTCTTTGAACGGTAAAGCTTCTGGAATGGTCTGATCTCCAACGGAGATAAATCTTTTTAGACAAGTATGATCGATAAGGGGTTCAATGTTGGGGTAAAGAGCATCGAGAAAGACGATCGTTTCAGCACCCGAATCATTCGCTTGATAGGTCAATTCCATTTCTCTGAACATTGGGCTCGCCGTAATTACAATTCCCCCAGCTTTCAGAATGCCATAATAGACAATGATAAATTCAGGGCTATTTCTAAGATAGACTATGACGCGGTCCCCCTTGCGGACACCCATTGCATGGATGGCGCAGGCAAATCGGTCAGAAAGATCCTCCAATTCTCGAAACGTGAGTCGATTACCTTTGTAGAAAGTTGCCACCTTTTCACCAAAAGTTCTGGCAGCATTTGAGAGAATTGCAAAGACAGGGATTTCAGGATAAGAGATAGTTTTTGGAACGTTTTCAGGCCAAAAAGCCATCCATAAAGGCTCAGTCAGTTCTGATCTCATTTTCTCCTTTCAACCTCAAACATGGGTTTCTCTGAATCACAGAATCTCATTGAATATCCCTGAATTGACTTGGGACTTTGATACGAGGTCGATTTGCTTTTTTTATTCCCAAACTGTCGTCAGCGATGATCAGACGCATGATATTGGCTGTTCCCTCACCAATTTGGTAGAGCTTTGAGTCGCGGTAATATTTTTCCACAGGAAGATCTAAAGAATATCCCATGCCCCCATGGATTTCCATGGCCCACCCAGCAGCGCGCACGGCGGCTTCTCCGGCAAAATACTTGGCAATGGCGATCTCCCTGGTAAAAGGCCGTCCCTGATCGTTCAGCCAGGCCGCCCACCGGACCAATAAACGAGCTGCCCCCGTATATGTAACCATATCTGCAATGATATGTTTGACCATCTGATAATCCCGAATGGGGCGTCCAAACTGCACACGTTCTTTCGCATACTTCACTGAGACTTCAAGGCAGGCCTGACAAATTCCTAAAGCTCCGCTACTTACACTGATTCGACCTCTATCCAGAGCAGTCATGGCCACCTTAAAACCGCCCCCCCACTCACCTAAGAGATTCTCTTTTGGTGCCACGACGTCCTCAAGAAAAACTTCTGCAATCGGTGAGGATTTATCTCCCAACTTGGGAATCTCCTTGGGTTGCCAGCCACTCTGATCCGTCTCAACGACGATGGCACAGAGCCCTTTATGCTTGAGAGACCGGTTGAAAGTGCAATAGACTACTGCATAATCAGCAACAGTTCCGTTAGAGATCCATGTTTTGTTTCCGTTGATCAGGTAATGATCTCCCTTATCTATAACTTCAGTCTCGATAGCTGCAATGTCTGATCCGGCATTTGGTTCTGAGAAACATGTACAACCTAGTTTTTCAGCGGTGACTAGGGCCTTGACGTACTTCCTTCGCACCACATCGTTGCCCCATTCCATTATCGTGTAAGGTACGGTTAGGGCTTGAAGGTTGAAAAGGCTGCGCAAACCCGAATCATACGTAGAGACCTGCTCACAGACGATGGAATGGGCTAAAAAACCCAGGTCTGACCCTCCCATACCAATGGGAAATGCACAGCCAAAAAAGCCCAGAGAACCCATTTTCCTCACCACTTCTCGATCAAACTCTTCTTTTTTTAAATTGGGAGAAATCTCTTTTATGGCAAAATCCTTGACTGCCTGCACCAAGACTCTCTGTTCTTCTGTCAGATCAAAATTCATAACCTTCCCACCATCATAATCCTTATAGATTAT
>JASEIE010000343.1 GCA_030024065.1 Thermodesulfobacteriota bacterium | reverse complement strand
ATTTGGACTTCCTGCATTTCTTTTCATGATGATCCTCTCTGGCCTCTATGCAAGGACGCATACGTTACCCTCCGTTGTTTCAATGTTTAATATGGTTATTGAGTTAGCTCCGCAATTATCGTTCCCGCACAAGCGGAAATCCAGCTTTCACAGCCACTTAACAGGTATTGTTATTTTTTAATTATTTCAGATTCGTGCTATTGCATATAACTATTAGGAATAGCTACAAAATCTCAAATTTGTGCGGACTAAACTCAATAACCATTTTAATTTTTGCCATTCATCCCCGCAGCAGAGCTGCTGGGTTTTCTGGAAGGGGCTGGATAAATCCACCCTCTCAAAACTCAAAGAGTAACTCTATCTTGGGGGGATCAATTCAGCCTCCACCTCTCCTCCGAAGGCTTCAGTAATGGCTTTCTGTAAATTTTGAAAATCTTCTAACTTCTCCACTTCGATGACTAATTCCCTATCATCTAAAACCTTTAATCTTCCAAATCGATTGACAATTTCGATGACTCGAGAAGGATCGACCGTCACCCACCCCTTCATCCTTCGAACCAGTTCCTCTCCATTGAAGGCCCGTTCGATATGAAGGTCCACCTGCCTCTGCTTTGCTTCCCATCCGATCAGGGCTGGCTGAACGATCATGGGGGTGACCGGGTCATGCATGGCCGCACATCGAAACCATATCTTTGCCCGAATCATCTCTCTGAACCTCCACTTCTCAAGTTTTTTTGATTATCATTAATGAGCAAATATTTTCTTAAAAATAATGGCGTTACCTTATAAAGTCAAGCTTCCATATTTGCCCTCATATTTGCTCATATTTGCATCTTGACAAAGATGATCAATTGTATGATTATGGCAAAAAACAACAATTATGTCTTTACCAATCTGACGAACCTAATAGATTATGGATCAAGATCAGAAAGAAAAGTCAAAACCTGAAACCCTACTTGCTGCCTGGATGAAAGCAACCGCTGAGTTTTGGGGTGAAATGGCCAAAATGGGGCCCGTTGCTTCCGAGACGATCCCCCTATCTGAAGAAAACATTAAGACTCGACCACAAGAATTGTGGCAATCGACGCTAAAAATGTGGCAATCAATGTTTTCTACACTGAGTGAACCGGGGACTACGGACACCCTCTTTAAAGGGATCAATATGCTTCCTGAAATTGTGTTGAGGATGGCTAAAACGGGGTGGGATGGATATTTCTATCTACAACAGCAATGGTTAGAAAGGGTTGGAAAGATCGGCAAACATACCGAGGCCTATAAATTTGAAGATCTTGATCAGAATGTATTCAAGGCCTGGACTGAAATATATGAGAAGGAATTCAAACAATTTCTGACTGTTCCTCAATTGGGGCTAACCCGTTATTATCAAGAAAGAATGGGCGTGGCTATAGATAAGTTCAACCTCTTTCAGGCCAAAATGGCCGAATTCTTTCGTCTCCTGTATCTGCCTGTGGAGAAGTCATTCCGAATTATGCAAGAGAAGATAGGTGAGTTAACCAGAGAAGGGAAACTTCCCGAAAACCAGAAAGAATACTATCTGATGTGGTTAAAAATCCTGGAAGGCCATTATATGACCCTATTCAAATCACCTGAATATACTCGAATCCTGAGCAATACCCTCAATGTAATGGAAGAGTTTTTAATGGCCAGACAGATAATGCTTCAGGATATAATACAAACTTTACCTGTGCCCTCAAACAAGGACATGGATGATCTATACAAGGAGCTTTATTTGTTAAAGAAAAAGGTTAAAGAAATAGAAAAGAAGTTAGATAAAGTATAACCTTTGAGTGACGTTCTGCCTGTGGATTATTAAATGGAATCGCCCAAAATACCTGTCGATCTTATTCTATCAAAGTTATCCGAGGAGGCCGAGAAGGCACAGGTGCGCACTAAGAAGGCTTCGGAAGTCTTACTCGGTCCACTCGACACGGAGATTGCTACCACCCCTTATGAGATCGTTTATGAGGAAGATCGAGTTAAGCTGAAGCACTACAAACCTGATACAGAGACCCAATTGCAGACTCCTCTTTTGGTAGTTTATGCTCTGATCAACCGGGAGACCATGCTCGATCTTCAGCCGGGGAGGAGCGTGGTTCAGAATTTTCTCAACGCTGGCATTGATCTTTATATGATCGATTGGGGCTACCCAAGCATGAAGGACAAGTATCTCACCATCGATGATCATGTGAACGGCTATATGGACAACATTGTTGATTTCATTCTCATGAAGCACAATTTACCCAAGCTCCATCTAATGGGAATCTGTATGGGCGGGACATTTTGTGTTATTTATGCTGCCTTGCATCCTGAAAAAGTCAAAAATTTAATTACTACTGTCGCCCCGACCAACTTCGATACGGATCAAGGCCTTCTCCATATTTGGATGAAGGATGTGGATGTGGATCTCATGATCGATACCTTTGGCAACATGCCTGGAGATCTGATGAACTTCGGCTTTCTCCTTCTCAACCCGGCTCGATTGATGATCGATAAGTACGTGGGTTTCTTGGAAATCATGGATAACAAGGAGTTTGTTGAAAACTTTATCCGCATGGAAAAATGGATTTTTGATAGCCCAGATGTGCCAGGAGAGACCTTTCGTCAGTTTGTAAAGGATTGTTATCAAAAGAATTTACTCATCCAGAGCAAGATGGAAGTGGGAGGCCGTCGGGTAGATTTACAAAAAATCACCATGCCCCTCTTAAACATCTACGGCCGATTCGACCATCTGGTGCCTCCAGGAGCCTGTGAACACCTTACAAGTAAAGTTGGAGGTAAAGATACGGAGGACGTATGCATCGATACTGGCCATATCGGTATCTATGTCAGTTCCAAGTGCCAAAAGGAATTTTCACCTAAGATCATCAGATGGCTTAAGGAGAGGGATGCATTAGAAGAGACATCCCTTACTCCTTCAGAGAGCAAGACCAGAACGAAACCGTCTTTAAAAATGAGAGAAAAGTAGAGTCTCTTTATGTAAGGAGATAGGCGATGAAGGATAAAAATGACTATTTCAAAACCATCTGCAAAGTGAGCAGGGCCCTTGGAACGACACTAAATCGGGACGAAATTCTAAATCTGATCGTTCAAAGTGCCATCGACACCATGACCGCAAAGGCTGCCTGCCTATGGCTGGCCGATGAAGAGTCAAAAGAGTTTAATGCGGTTGCCGAGAAGGGATTGTCCGAAAAATATTTTCATTCAGGTCCCCTACATATTGAGAAGATTGCTTCTATCATACAGAAAGAAGGCTACCTTCATACCCGGGATGCCACGACAGACCCAAGGCTGGAACAGCATGAGGCAAAAAAGGCGGAAGGCATCGCTTCCATGCTGATCGTACCGGTCATTGTCAAGGGTAAGTTCATCGGTGTCCTTTCACTTTATACATCTAAGCCAAGAGATTTCTCTAAAAATGAAATCAACTTTTTGACTGCCTTAGCAGAACAGGGAGGCATGGCCATTGAACACGCCAGGTTGATCGAACAGATTATGGAAAATACGAAACTATTTCTCGATCTGGCTACCAACATCAATTCAAGTCTAGATATGAAGACCATTTTACAAATTTTGACGGGTGATATTGCCAAAGCTCTGGGAGTAAAGGCTGCTTCCATTCGCCTCTTAAACGAAGACAAACAAGTATTGGAACTTGTTGCGAGCTCGGGCTTGAGCGAAAAATATCTCAACAAAGGCCCCATATATGCTGAAAAAAGCATTGCCGAAGCCATAAAGGGGGAGCCGGTGATGGTAAGGAATGTGGCCACCGATAAGGGTGTTCTGTACAAGAAAGAGAAGGAAGAGGAAGGGATTATGTCTATTCTCAGTGTACCCATAAAGGCCAAAGAAAAGGTAATCGGTGTGTTGAGGCTTTACAGCAGAGTTGAGAGGGACTTCACACAGGATGAAATCATGCTGGTTACCGGTTTAGCCCATCTGGGGGGCTTGGCCATCCAGAACGCCTCTATTTATTTAATGCTTCAGGACGAAATGAAGGACCTGAAGAAAGATATATGGAGCCACAGATCTTGGTTTTAAGAAAAATGGGTCGGAGGACTTATCATGATCGGAAAGAGTATCGAAGAACTGAAAGTAGGAGATAGGGCTGAATTTACCAAGACCATCGCCGAATCGGATATCTACCTTTATGCGGGGATAACCGGTGATCTAAATCCGGCCCATATCAACGAAACCTATGCCGCAAA
>JASEIE010000342.1 GCA_030024065.1 Thermodesulfobacteriota bacterium | reverse complement strand
CACTTTTGATTCCGAGTCCTGGAGAATAAACGCGATCTCTCCGGGTGAAAGCCTGATGTTGATGGGAACCGAAATGGCCCCGATCTGGGCAATTCCATAATAAGCCTCTAAAAAAATGTGGCAATTGGGGTGAAGGATGGCCACCCTGTCATTCTTTCCTAAGCCAAAGGCTTTTAAGCTTTGGGAGAGACGGTTGATTCGTTCGTAGAATTCCCGATAGGTCCACTGTTTTCCCCCACATCGTATGGCCTGCTTTTGAGGAAATAATTTGAAGGCTTTTTTTAAGGTCTCCGTCAGAATCATAACGCCCCCCCGCCCGATTATTCCTGTTCGCTCTTGGTCAGATCTTCAAACCGGATATCCATCCCCAGAATCCCTTTGATCTCTCCCATTTCGTTTCGAATCGGTCCGGAGAGGGTAATACAGAGCGCGCCCGTATGCTTTGAAGAATAAAGATCGGTGACATGAATTTTGCCATCTTTGAGGGGTTCGATGAACCATGGACGGTCCGAGTAATCTTCTCCTGTTCCCACATGGGAATATTTAGCCTGATCCACGGGTTGGCAGATGGTCCGTGTAATCTTTATTCCATGGATATTGACAACATAGACGTACTGCAAATAGGGATATTCATCCACCAGAGATTGCAGGATGGTCTCCATCTGTTCCGGATTCATCGACTTCATCCCGGACTCCTCAATCACACGTTCGATGATGTGGTAAGCCATTTCTCGTGCACTCGCCTTCAGCATATCAAACTCGGACACAAAGATCTCGGGGAGGTATTTCCGGGCGACTTTCTCTATTTCCAGGTCTGAGATGGAGGTCGTCCTCCCCTCCTCGTACTGCCGGGTGACCCATCGGTTGATCTTCGCCACTCCAGGATGGGTCTTCTCGACCCGGTCTTTCCCGGTCAGGGCAAAGTGAGAGTTGATCCACTGGGCAATGCCCGCCAATCCGGATTTATCATTGACCGAGACCGAAATGGGCCGGTTGAGAATCTTGGAGGTATTGAAGATATTGTAGATCTCCTCGTTCTTTAAAATCCCATCCGCGTGGATGCCAGCGCTGGTGGCATTAAAGTTGGCTCCCACAAAAGGCATATTGGGAGGCACGGGAGCTCCGATCACCCTCTCAAAGTAGTTTCGTATCTCCGTGATCATCGTCGTATCGATCCCGTTGCTATGCCCGGTTAGACTGATATACTCGATGATCAACCCTTCGATGGGCGCATTGCCCGTCCGTTCTCCAAAGCCCAGTAGCGTGCCATTGGCAGCCGAACATCCATAAAGCCAGGCGGTGGTCGCATTGATCAACCCTTTGTAGAAATCGTTATGTCCATGCCATTCGAGGTATTCGGAAGGCACTCCGGCATCATCGACCATGGCCCGGACGATCTTCGACACGCACCGGGGAAGAGCAGCGCCCGGATAGGTCACCCCATACCCCAGGGTATCGCAGAGCCTGATCTTGACCGGAAGTTTTGCTTCTTCTGAAAGACGCATGATATCCTGTGCAAAGGGGACGCAGAATCCATAGATATCCGCACGGGTGATATCCTCAAAATGGCACCGGGGAACGATCCCCAGATCCAGGGCAGCGGAAACGATGGAGAGATATTCCCTCAACACCACCCTTCTGTTCTTCTTCAATTTCAGAAAGATGTGATAATCCGAGACCGAAGCAAGGATGCCCGTCTCTTTCAATCCCATCTCCTTCACCAGTTTAAAATCCTCCTTGACGGCCCGGATCCATCCGGTGATCTCGGGATAGCGATAACTCCTCTCCTGACATCTTCTCACCGCCTCCCTATCCTTTTCGCTGTAAAGAAAGAATTCACACTGGCGGATCACTCCGTTGGCGCCTCCCAACCGGTGGAGCATATCGTAGAGATCGACAATCTGTTCTACCGAATAAGGAGGTCTGGCCTGCTGGCCATCCCGAAAAGTGGTGTCCGTAATGAAGATCTCCTCCGGAGGATCGATAAAGACAAATCGATTGTCGAACTCTACCCGGCAGACATCTTCGTAGGGGAAAATATGCCGGTAGAGATTCGGCTCCTGAATATCGAGGAGTGGAAATGAAACAGTGGCCGGTTTACTCTGAAAAGCCTTTTTCTTTTTTGCAATAGCCATGTTACTTCCTTTCTTCAGAAATTTAACAGGTTGCTGAAAAAATCATTTTTATTCAGGATGCTCAAAAATGCCCAGATACGAGGCGCCCGAAATCCTGAGGAGTGAGGCGTACCTGGGTGTACGCCGCAACGACGAATGATGAGGGGAACGAAGCAGATGGGCGTTTTTCAGCATCCTGTTAAACTTTCAATTTAATCCACAGCTCATCCAACTGCTTTCCATCCACTTTCGAAGGAGCCTCCGTCATCAGACAGGTCCCCTTCTGGGTTTTGGGAAAGGCAATCACATCCCGGATCGATTCCGAATGGCTCATGATCATGATGAGTCGATCAAATCCGAAAGCGATCCCTCCGTGAGGAGGGGTCCCGTATTCGAGGGCCTCCAACAAAAATCCGAACCTCTCTCTGGCTTCTTCCTCATCCATTCCCAGTTTCTCGAAGAGAAGGGATTGAACCTCCTTCAGATGGTTCCGGATGCTTCCTCCCCCGATTTCAGAACCGTTTAAAACGAGATCGTAAGCCTTGGCCTTCACCTCTCCCGGGTGTTCCTTCAATTTGGATATATCTTCGTCCTTGGGTGCGGTAAAGGGATGATGGACAGCCGCATATCTTTTCTCTGCCTCATCATATTCTAATAAGGGAAAATCCAAAATCCATACAAACCGGTGCTCTTCTTCCCGGATGAGCCCTAACTTCCTGCCGAGATGGAGGCGGAGGTTCGCCAGTGACTGATTTACAACTTTCGAAGGACCGGCAATAAAAAGAAGGAGGTCGCCATCAGTTGCTTCCAGCTTTTTCTCCACTGCCCTTCTCTCTTCTTCGGCGATGAATTTCTGCATGGGCGATTGCCAGTTATCATGGCTCACTTTCGCCGAGATCAAACCCTTAGCTCCGTAGGCCTGGACAAAATGGGTAAGGTCCTCGATCTCCTTTCGCGAAAAGTTCGCCCCTCCTTTCACATTGATCGCCTTGATGATCCCCCCTTCATTCAGTGCATCTTTAAATACCTTGAAGGTTGATTTTTCCAAAATTTGGGAAACATCCTTCAATTCTAATCCGAATCGAATATCCGGCTTATCCAACCCGTATCGGCTCATGGCCTCATCATAGCTCAACACCGGGAAGGGCGTCTCCAGATCCTGTCTTAGAACCTCCTTAAAGATGTGGGCCATCAATCCTTCCATCGTCCTCCGGATATCCTCAACGGTCACAAAGGACATCTCCACATCGATCTGGGTAAACTCCGGCTGCCGATCGGAACGGAGGTCTTCATCCCGAAAACATCTCACCATCTGAAAGTACCGGTCATAACCGGCTACCATCAGAATCTGTTTGAACAGTTGAGGGGACTGTGGCAGTGCATAAAAATGGCCCGGGCTGAGTCGGCTGGGAACAAGAAAGTCTCTCGCCCCTTCAGGGGTGCTCTTGGTGAGCATCGGCGTTTCGATTTCCAGGAAGCCCAACCGGTCGAAATAATTTCTCACCTCTTTTGCCACCCAATGCCGGAGCATCAGATTCTGTTGCAGCCTTGGTCTTCTCAGGTCGAGGTATCTGTATTTGAGCCGGGTATTCTCAGCCACCTCCTCCTCATCCTCGATGAGGAAAGGGGGATTCTTGGAGACATTGAGAATCTTCAACTCCTTTGCCGCCACCTCAACTTCTCCGGTGCCCAGCCTGGGATTCGTCGTCCCCTCAGGCCTTAATACCACCTCTCCCTCAATTCCGATAACATATTCGCTTCGAAGGGTTTGCGCCTTCTCATGGGCTTCGGGGCTCACCTCTGGATTAAAGACCACCTGTACAATCCCGTGTCGATCCCTCAATTCAACGAAAATGAGTCCTCCCAGATCTCTTCGCCTCTGAACCCATCCTAACAGGGTCACATTGCGGCCTGCGTCCTCATTGCGAAGCTCTCCGCAGTAATTCGTCCTTTTCCAGTCTCCTAAAAGATCGATTGTCACTTGTGATTCGTTCATCGTGATTTGTGGCCCCGTTTTTAATCCAAGTTTAGTATTACCTAAATTGAGCGATTTTATGAATTTAATTGTAGGGCAACCCTTTAGGGTTGCTTCCCATGCAAGGCTGAAGCCTT
>JASEIE010000341.1 GCA_030024065.1 Thermodesulfobacteriota bacterium | reverse complement strand
CCAACGACTTAGCCCCTTTACGAAACGGGCCCTGAACCTAGCATGGTACAGGGCGGGCATCTTAACCTTAACCTAAAGATTATTCTTCCAACTTGGAGAAAGATGAAATTTGGTATAGAATAGTATCTGGAGCTAATCCATGTCAAAAGACCCGATGCAGAGATATGCCGAAAGTCTGGAGAAAACCATCCAGCACAACTTTAACTACCTGAAGGAGGCGATGGAGGATTTCAAGGCGCTCTGCCTGCTGGTCACCCCTGAAAGAAGTACGCCTCCGGAGATCATTATGGATATCCGGGAGCTCTACAAAGAGGTTCGGGACCGACTGGCCGAGATCAAAGCCATTCAACAAGTCCTGCAGGGGAAATACAGACAGTATTATCAACGGGACTCTCTGCGCGACAAAGCAATTATGGAGTTCGGATTCCTCACAAAGAATCTTTACTCCAAGTTTGAATACATCCTTTTGCAAAAACAGGCCGTGGCCCGGAGAAAGAAGGATGAGGAGAAGGAGGAGGATATCTCCAGAACAGAACAGAAGGGCTTCCCCTGCCAGTGGTTCCGCTCCAAGGAGCATCAGGTTATCTTTGTCAGAAACCTAAGAATTCTGAACGAACTGGATTATGAAAAACCTCATGATTTGGGGATCGAGGAGAGACGGGAGGTTGTTCAGGACAGGGTCCGGCCCCTCACCCTCTTCTGTTTCAAAGGGGAGGCAGGTGCGATTGACGAACTCTATCCCCGGATCAAATTGCGTGAACATGACCTCATCGAGCGATTCGCTCAGGATGAACTCCATGGATTGATCGCCCATTTGAAGGAGATCCGTCCGGTCGAGCTGGAGGAATTTTTTCAAAGAATCATAAAAACCGAAGGATTTATAAAACTGAAATGTCTCCTCCTGACGATCCGTTCTTCAAAAGACCTCGAAAGCGATCTGTTCGAATTGATGAAAAAGACTTTGGAGGAAATGGAGGACGGAGAGGTGAAAACACTGAGAGCTCTGAAAAACAACCATACGCTCTCTTGATTTCACAGATTTCAAAAAAAGATGACACAGATTTTATTGATTTTCCAATGAATTTCCTGTCTGCCTAATCGGTTATTAATCAATGTAATCAAAAATTTCCGGGCCTTTTCAGAAATCTTACACTTTTGGTTTGACACTCTTTCTTAAAGTCGTTATAAAGTCCATAATTCATAACCATGAGATGTTGAAGCAATACTGAATCAAGTTCAGCACAGGGTTCAGCATGACAATAGAGGCAAATTCATATGTCACCCTTCTGAACTCGTTGATTCACATTCGTTCATCACTTCGTGCCAGGGTCTAACAAATATTTATATTTGCCTCTTTGGTTACGGATGATAGGAAAGTACAATCTGGTTGTTTGGATTTTTTGAGGCGAAAGAGGTATGCACCAGAACCTCAGAGAGTTTTACTTCTTTAGCGATTTTTTGAACCGGAAGGTCTATGATCCGTCCGGAAAGAGATCGGGCCAAATCTCAGATCTGGTCATCGAGAGGGTAGAACCCTACCCCATGGTCATCGGGGTGGTTATCCGGGCAAAGGGGAAGAAGAGGCTTTACCTTCCCTGGGAGAAGATGCTTCAGATCGAACCCCGGGCCATTTTCTCTGAAGAAGACCTTCTCGACCTCAAGGCCTTTCTCGCCGAGAAGGAGATGGTCCTGCTTCAGGACGAGGTGATGGACAAACAGATCGTCGACACCTTCGGGGCCAAGGTGGTGAGGGTCAATGATCTCCACTTCTTAAAGATCGATTCCCGGTTGAGGCTCGTTCATGTCGATGTGGGATTTCGAGGATTGATGAGGAGAGTGGGATGGGAGAAGCTGGTCGATCGGGCGCTCCAGTGGCTCTTCTCCTACAATCTCCCCAATCAATTCATCTCCTGGAAATATGTTCAACTCCTCTCCGGCTCAGATCTGCTTCATCTCAGCGTCTCTCAGAAAAAACTCTCGCACCTCCATCCTGCCGATCTGGCCGACATCATCGAGGATTTAAGCGGCCGCGAACGATCCGCTATCTTCCGCGCCCTGGACCCTGAGACCGCTGCTGAAACCCTCGAGGAGGTCGATCCCAAAATTCAGAAGGCCCTCATCGAGACGATCTCAGTGGAGAAGGCCTCTGACATTGTCGAAGAGATGTCGCCCAGCGATGCAGTTGATCTTCTGGCCGATCTTACGGATGAGAGGGTAAAGGAGATCCTTGAGGGGATGGAAGAAGAGAGGGCGGAAGACCTGAGAGAACTCCTCGTCCATCCCGAAGAGACCGCAGGCGGATTGATGACCACTGCCTATCTCAGCTTAACTCCCCATATCACTGTCGAAGCGGCCATTGCCCGTTTGAAGACAGAGGCGCCCAATTTGGACATCATCGATTACATCTATATCGTGGATGAAGGGGAGGTGCTCCAGGGGGTGGTGAGCATTCGAGACCTTCTCACGGGTCATTCTCATCAGCCCCTCTCCGAAATTCAGTTTCCCAGAGTAGTGAGCGTCAGGCTCGATAAGGATCAGAATGAGGTGGTGGATGCCTTTGCCAAATATGGATTCCGAGCTCTTCCCGTCGTCGATGAAGAAAACTGTCTAAAAGGGGTAATCAGTTTTCGAAGCGTCCTCGATGTCCTGGCGCCCGATGCAGGATAATTTAAAGCTCCAATAATTTAAAACACCAATAACTAAATTCCCTGCCTGCGGCAGGCAGGCAAACACCAAATAAATTCCAATATTTCAATAACCAATCATCAATAAAATCATTGGAATTTTGATATTGGTTATTGTTTGGTGATTGGGATTTGGTGATTGGGTATTCTTTGCATGATTCGTGGATAAAGAAATAACTATGGCCGATTACACCCAATGGATTTCCAGTTCAAAGCGGTCCCTGTGGAGGACAGTCGGTCTCTTCTTCATCCTGATGGGGCCGGGCATGATCACCTCCAATGTGGACAACGATGCGGGTGGTATTACCACCTATTCCCTGGCCGGCGCGGAATTCGGACTGAAACTCATCTGGACTCTCATTCCCATCATGATCGCCCTCATCGTGATCCAGGAGATGTGCGCTCGGATGGGGGTCGTGACGGGAAAGGGGCTTTCGGATCTGATCCGTGAAAAATTTGGCGCCAAGATCACCTTCTATCTCATGATGGCCATGTTCTTAACCAATATGGGAAATGCCATCTCCAACTTTGCCGGAGTGGCTGCTGGAATGGAAATCTTCGGGGTCAACAAATTCATTTCGGTTCCCATCAGCGCCTGCCTGGTCTGGTGGATGGTGGTCAAGGGAACCTATCGATCTGTGGAGAAAGCCTTCCTCGTAGCATGCGTCTTTTACATCTCTTACATCATCACAGGCATCATCGTGAAACCGGATTGGGATCAGGTCTTCGAACAGTTCTTAAACCCTCAGCTCAGTCTTCAACCTTCGGAGATGACGATGGTGATCGGTCTGGTGGGAACAACCATTGCTCCCTGGATGCAATTCTATCTGCAGGCTTCGATTGTGGAGAAAGGCATCAAGATTGAGGAATATAAATTCGCCCGATTCGATGTGGTCATGGGATCGGTCGTCGTCCATATCGTCGCCTTCTTCATCATTCTGGTCTGCGCTGAGACCCTCTTTAAAAATGGAATTCAAATCGAAACGGCTAAGGATGCTGCCCTCTCCCTCAAGCCCTTAGCCGGAAAGTATTGTACTTATCTCTTTGCCTTTGGACTGGTCAATGCCTCCCTCTTTGCCGCCTCGATTCTTCCTCTCTCTACAACCTATCTCATCTGTGAGGGTCTGGGCTGGGAGGTAGGTATTGATAAGAAGTTTGTGGAAGCCCCTCAGTTCTATGGAATCTACTCTCTGATCATCTTTTTAGGGGCGGGGATCATCCTCTATCCGGATGTCCCGCTCATCCCGATCATGTATTTCTCACAGGTGATCAATGGCATCATGCTCCCCTTTATCCTCATCTTCATTCTTCTGCTCATCAACGACAAGAAGTTGATGATGGCTCACATGAATGGGCCTGTCTTTAACATCATCGCCTGGACGACCACGATCATCTTGATCGGCTTCACCCTCCTGCTCTTTTTTCGGATGATTTAAATTCCCTTGTTTGAACCCCCTTTTTTAGGAAGACTTTTATAAAAAAATTTGGTGTCAATTTAACGGGTTTCTATCAACTCCACGTTTTAAAAAAGGTAATAGTTCACCTCCCCCCTCAGCAGATTAGAGAAGGGACAGGATTACCA
>JASEIE010000340.1 GCA_030024065.1 Thermodesulfobacteriota bacterium | reverse complement strand
GTATATCCTCGAGGCCATAGATGAAAAGTTAGGTCTGATTAAAGGCCGCGAACAGATGATCCGGAAACTCGCTGGCTGGCTCTCCCATGAAGAAGCGAAAGAGCTGAGGGAATCCGTTAGAGTTTTCAATCAGGTGAATCAGGGAGACTGGGATTGAAACTGGTGTTGGATACAAATACGTACTGCGACTACGCAGAAGGACTGCCCGATGTTGTGAACATCATGGCCACTCGTAGCCAGTCTCTATGTATCCCATCCATCGTCCTTGGCGAACTCCATTACGGATTTATGAAAGGCAGCCGGCAGCAGTTTAACGAGAAAAAACTTCGCCAAATAATCAGCCATTTAAACATAGAAATTATTGATGTGAATGCCGACGTGGCCAGAAAATATGCCTTTATCTATAGATCTCTCGAGAAGAAGGGGACTAAAATACCCATCAATGATGTCTGGATTGCTGCATGTTGCATGGAAGTAGGAGGAACACTTCTGACGAGGGATCAACATTTCGAGGCAGTGGATCAAATTGAGGTGATCGTCTTATAAAATCTAAAAACTTCGTAATGGGTTTTGGCCTTCATCCAATCTTTCGCCACGTATTGCCGTCAGGAGGGACCCACCCCAAAAAAGGAAGGCCTCTTCCTAAAGTGTCTCCTATGTTCTAAAGGAATAGTCCAGAATGACCTTCAAGATGAATGAAGTGACTGAAAAATTCAGTCAGGAGGGTTAACTCTATTTTGTTTTTGATGTTTTGTGGCAGTTTCTTATGATGGTAACAATTCGATGGAGATCCTGTTCGGTCATCTGGGGTCGGTATTGCAGAGATATTTAAAAATCTGACTGAAAAATTCAGTCAGGAAGTTCCACAAAGGCATGAGTCTCTACTATCTAACATCGGCAATCAAGATTCAATCCTCTATAGTTTCAGAGACTCCGGGTGACGGCAGGCTACATCGAAGATGGAATCCTCTTTCGCAAAACAAAAGCGGCAAAAGATCTCTCGGGATAGGAAAGTGTCCCTATTTTAAGGGCCCCCCGCAAGCCGTTGCCGTGCAGCCTTCAATAATTCTCCGGCAAGACCCACCACCACTTCTGCATCTGTTGGACTCAAGTCGGTTTTTGGTTTGTATCGTGCTTTGGCACGCAATTCTAAAGACAGATTGAGACTTCGACCCAACTCCTGAGGTAATTCTCCGGTTAGAACAAAAAGCTTTCCAAACTGGGTCACAATTCCTCCGTGAGAAGAAGAAAGGGGGGCTCCTGCACCGATGATCAGTGCCTTAACCAAAAGCTCACAAGAGTTGTATCCACTGTCAATTGCCAAGCGAAGCTTACCCTGGGTTAAAGCATCTCTTGCATAATTAAGGTATTCTTCCGCCAGTTCAAGATAGTCAGTGAAATCCAACTTCCATTCTGTACCCGTTAAGGTTGTAAAGATAGGTTTTCCAAACTTTAAGACTTCCCAAAGAAAAGGGGAATGTCCTAACGATTGTTCAAATTCCAGTTTTGACATCGCAACAGTTTCGATCAATTTTCCCTCTTCACAGGCAAGCCTAAAGCTTATCTCACTTGCGGCTTCCAGAAGGTCACGCTCATTCATATCCAAATAGACGATCAACACATCGATATCGCTCTCTGAGGTAGCAATACCCTTAGCTATGCTCCCGAATAGATAGGCACCCAATATCCTATTGCCAAAACGTTCTTTTAATTGTTCAACAAAAGAATCTACGATGTCTTTCATTACACCCGTCCAAAGCTTTTTAAGCCTTTCAAATTATACCACAATATGAGTTATTTCTCACTTTGTAGTCAGGCCAAACAACAATTAACTGAGAAATTCATTCAGGAATTCTAGAAGAGTTTAGGAAAACTCATTATTTGCCAAAGGCATGGCGATTACTCCATGCTCGATTCAAGTCGCCGGATTACTGCAAGAACCTGATCTCTGTAAGCCAGCAACAACCGTTTGGGTATATGCATCGACACCAGTTTAGCGCGCAGAATATCACGATACCAAGCAGTGTCTAGCTCCAAACCCGTTCCCGCTTCATGGGGCGGCTGGTGGTATTGGTCATTTTTGCTCCACTGTTCAGCCCAATACTCAACTACCTCTTGCGGCTCATCTAAGCCATTGCGGTTGAACTGACCAGGCTGATCTTCTGAATGAAGCGCTTCGCTGCTGGTGTAATCCAGCATATGCTCAAACGGATCATACCAGAGGCCGAGTAAATGCCCGACGAATGCCTTTGCTTCCCAACCGAGATCGTTCATCAGTTTTCGAAAGGCAGCCGTGAAGTGGATTTGATCGTCTTCGTCCAGTTCAGCGATTTGAACCCATTCCTCGTTTCGACTAATCGTCATGCCCATTGCCTCATACAAGTGGTTCTTGGCATCAGTTCTCCAGTTGAGCCTATCATGATCATGGGGTGATGCCGTCCTACGAATAGCTGAACTGCTTGTACTACATGTCGTTTTCCTGCTGTTTACGCTTCATCCCTTTGCGTAGGTCAGTTCGAGCGTCTTGTTGACAACATCTTGCCGATATTCCTCTGTTGGCCCTTTTTGATGTCTTTTGGCGATTCTATCAATAGCAGTGGCAACAATATATCTCGCCAGTTTTCGATAGATCCGTTCACACCACCTATTTCAAGACCGTCGTCTCCATAATATATTCCTATCTTCTGGTCACAGCATCCGCACTTTAGAAGATATCGAGGGCTTTTCTTCCTTATGCCTTTCCGGTGGTAAGTTCTAATCTGGGGTTGTCCATATCTTGAAGTATCGTAGAATTTTCTATGCCTTTGGAGCTTTTCCATCTTCTAGTCCCAACATTCGCTTTTATAAGCATGTTTAACGAAAATCATTGGATTGTTCGAATTCTGCCTGAAAAATTCAGTCAGCGAAGGTAATCAAGTTCTGTTTTCTATGGTTTATAGCAATTTTTTATCACCTTTATCACACACTCAAGATCTTCGTTGGTCATTTGGGTTCCGGAGGGAAGGCATAATCCCCGTTCAAATAGATCTTCGCTAACCTCTCCACCAACCACCCTTGCCTTATGCCTTTTAGTATCGCTATGCGCTATGCCCCCTGCCTTATGCTTTTCTTTTGCGTTTCCCGCCTTGCGCCTTTCGTCTTGCGCCTTGAGCCCTTCAACCTGAAAGACTGGTTGCATATGCATGGGTTTCTCTCCGAGGCGTAGGCTCTACGAGCCGGAGGCCAGATGGGGCGAGATTCAATATTTTCTTTCCCCAGGGCCAACCGCACAACTTCCCGATCCGCCCCAAACTCTTCCGGGGTAATTAGAATAACCGTGAGCCAACAATTCGATTTTCCATATGAGGCTTCTGGCATGAACTCAAGACCGGGAAGATCGCTGAGCGCCTTCCGATAAAAGGCATTAATTCTCCTTCTCTTGGCAACTTTTTCATCGAGGCGTTCAAGCTGCGCTCGGCCCACGGCAGCAAGGAGATTACTCATCCGGTAGTTATAACCGATTTGGGAGTGCTCATAGTGTGGGGCAGGATCCCGCGCCTGGGTTGAGAGAAACTTGGCGCGTTTGATATAATCTTCATTGTCCGAAACAAGCATTCCGCCGCCGCTCGTGGTAATAATCTTATTGCCGTTGAAAGAAAAGACGCCCATCACTCCGAACTTCCCCGCAAAATCTCCGTTATAAGTCGCACCAAGGGCCTCGGCCGCGTCTTCGATTACCGGAACACCATATTTCAAACAGGCCTCACTTATGCGGCTGTAATCAGCGCATTGACCGTACAAATCCACCACGACCGCGGCCTTCGGCAATTTGCCTTTTTGCGCACAAGAATCCAACTCCTCGGCAAGAAGCTCGGGATCCATATTCCAGGTTTCGCGGTTGCTGTCAATAAAGACCGGCGTTGCCCCGCAATAAACGATGGCATTGGCGCTGGCGGCAAAAGTCAGATCGGAGCAAAGGACTTCATCGCCATTCTCAACCCCCAGCATGACCAGAGCCAGATGAAGGGCCGCTGTCCCGCTGGCCAGAGCTGCGGCATGCCCCACTCCGATTTTTTCGCACATCTCCTGCTCAAAAGCATCGACCTGCGGCCCAAGCGTAGTGATCCAATTGGACTCGTAAGCCTCGATCAGGAGCTCACGTTCCCGCCCATCAAGATGAGGAGGGGAAAGATAGATTCGTTTCATCTCATGCCTATTTCGTTAAGAACGTTTGAACGTTAAGAACATTTAGATCGTTAAAACTGATTCTGAGGGGTTGACTGAATAATTCAGCCAGCAAATCTGGGATAAAATCTATT
>JASEIE010000033.1 GCA_030024065.1 Thermodesulfobacteriota bacterium | reverse complement strand
ATTTCGGAATACCCCTCACCCTTTCCCTCTCCCCTCAGGGGAGAGGGTGGGGTGAGGGGTCGCTATGCGCTATGCTCTCTGCCCTATACCAACCTTTTTCCAACGCAGGGGCGGAGAGTAGGTGGCTCGTTTCCCCAGTTCTTCTTCGATTCGAATGAGTTGATTGTATTTGGCCACCCGATCCGTTCTGGAGGTGGCGCCGGTTTTGATCTGTTCGGCATGGGTGCCCACAGCCAGATCGGAGATAGTCGTATCCTCTGTCTCACCGGATCGATGGGAGATGATGGTTCGGTAGCCAGCCCTTTTGGCCATCTCAATGACTTCGAGGGTCTCTGTCAGAGTCCCGATCTGGTTGGGTTTGATCAGAATGGCATTTGCCGTTCCTTCTTTAATGCCCCTTGAAAGCCGTACCGGGTTGGTGACGAAGAGGTCATCTCCAACCACCTGGATCTTTCTGCCCAGGCGATCCGTCATCGCTTTCCACCCTTGCCAGTCGTCCTCTGCAAGTCCATCTTCTATGGAGAGGATGGGAAATTTTTTAATAAGGTTTTCATAGAAATCGATCAATTCCCCGGAGCTCTTTTTAGACTTCTTTTCGGCTTTGAGAGAGTAGAACCCATTATGATAGAATTCGGTTGCTGCCGCATCAATGCCAAGGCCGACATCTTTCCCGGGCCGGTAGCCCGCTTTTCTGATGGCTTTTACAATCAGGGTGAAGGCCTCTTCATTGGAGTGGAGGTCGGGCGCAAATCCTCCTTCATCGCCAACAGAGGTTTTGTAACCTTTTTCTTTTAGAATTGATCTGAGGTGGTGAAAGACTTCCACTCCCATTCGGAGCGCTTCCTTAAAACGCTTCACACCGATGGGAAGGATCATAAATTCCTGTAGGTCAAGATTGTTGTCCGCGTGGACTCCACCATTCAGGATATTCATCAGGGGGAGGGGAAGACGGACGGCCGAGAGGCCTCCGAGGCGCTGGTATAAAGGAATGTCTAAATGGCTGGCGGCTGCCTTTGCGCAGGCCAGGGAGACCCCTAATATGGCATTCGCTCCCAGTCGGGCCTTATTTGGAGTTCCGTCCAATTGAATGAGAGTCGTATCGATTCCTTTTTGATCCAGGACATCCATCCCGAGGAGTTTGGGGGCGATCAGACGATGGATATGATCCACTGCCTTCCGGACTCCTTTTCCAAGATAGCGATTGGGATCTTTATCCCTTAATTCCAAGGCTTCATGGCTTCCGGTTGAGGCGCCGGAAGGGACAGAGGCCCGCCCCATGAAGCCGCTCTCAAGGAGGATATCCACTTCAACCGTTGGATTTCCTCTTGAATCGATGATCTCTCTTCCGATCACCTCTGTGATGGCCGGCATATCTTTTTCTCCTTTAAGTCATCCGTGTCGATTTCTTTTGATTCAGAATTCGTGTGCCCACATAGATGTAATGGGATCCCGAGATGATGGTTAAGAGTGCGGTCCCATAGATGGCAACGGTAGAGAGAAGGTTGAAGAAAGGATAGTACATCCTCAACAGGGCGAGCAGGACGGTTGCGATCTGGAAGTCGGTAGTCAACTTGCTGACGAGACTGGGTTGAATTTTCGGCCGCCGGTTGATGAGAATCATCACAAAAATTCCCATGAGGATGATGACATCCCGGGTGATGACGATGACCGCAATCCAGCTTGGAAGGATTTCGGTGATAGCGAGAGCGATGAAACCAGATAAGAGGAGGAGTTTATCGGCGATGGGATCGAGATAAGCTCCCAATTCGGTCTTCTGGTGGGTCAGGCGCGCAATGAGGCCATCGATTCCATCAGTAATTCCGGCGATGGCAAAGGTGATCAGGGCGTATAAATAGGATTTGTCGATGATGAAGATGACAAAGACCGGAATCAGTAGAACCCTTGTCAGAGTCAGTAGATTGGGCAGATTCATTAGTAACCCAAATTGCGGAATGCAGAATTCGGAACGCGGAATTTAAATCCGAAATTCAAAAATCGAAATTGAATATTCCGAAATCCGCATTCCGAAATCCGAAATGGTTTATTCGTAGATATTTCCAGCCTCTCCTTTGTAGAGGTCTCTGAAGGTGGTGAATTTATCCAGAAAGGCCAGATCGATCTTGCCGATCGGTCCATTTCGCTGTTTTCCGATGATGACTTCGGCCGTTCCTTTTTTCGGGTTATCCTCGGCACGGTTATAGACCTCATCGCGATAAATGAAGAGGATCAGATCCGCATCCTGCTCGATTGCCCCGGATTCCCTGAGGTCTGAGAGCTGGGGTATGTTTCCATGCCGCTCCTCTGTTTTCCGGCTGAGTTGAGAGACGGCGATGATAGGGATATTCATCTCTTTCGCCAGAGCCTTCAGCGAGCGAGAGATCTCGGAGATCTCCTGCTGGCGGCTCTCCGCTTTCGATCTTCCCTTCATCAGTTGGAGATAATCAATCACGACCATTCCGAGATTCTGATCAGCCTTAAGACGCCGCGTCTTGGCGCGCAGTTCGAGAACCGAGAGTGCGGCCGAATCGTCGATGAAGATGGGTGCATCATAGAGCGTTCCAGCCGCCAGCGTGAGTTTCGGCCAGTCGCTCTCGCTGAGAAACCCTGTTCTAATCCGGGTCCCCTCCACCTGGGCCTGGGAACAGAGCATGCGGATGACCAATTGTTCCTTTGCCATCTCAAGCGAGAAAATGGCGACGGGAATCTTTTTCTCGATGGCGGCATACTGGGCAACATTGAGGCAGAAAGCGGTCTTTCCCATGCTGGGTCTTCCGGCGACGATGATCAGATCCGAGGGTTGAAAGCCCGCAGTCCTCTGATCCAGGCCTCTAAACCCCGAAGGGACACCGGTGATGAGTTCTTTCCTCTCGTAGAGTTTTGCGATCGTATCCAGGCTGTCCTTGACAATGTCCCGAATGGAGTAGAAAGAGGGTCTCACCCTTCTTTCCGCGATCTCAAAGATCGCCTTCTCCGCCTCATCAAGAAAGATTTCCACATCGCCTCGATCCTGATAACTCTGCGTGATGATTTCCGTGGAGGTTTCGATCAACTTCCGGAGGACCGCCTTTTCCTTGACGATGCGGGCATAGTATTCGATATTGGCGGCCGTGGGAACCGAATCGATCAGAGAGGCGAGATAGGAAGCCCCTCCGATGGCATCGAGCCTGTCCTTTTTACGCAGCTCATTGGTCATGGTGATGAGGTCAGCAGGCTCGTCTCGTTCGGAAAGGTCGATCAGGGTATTATAGATCTTTCGATGGGCATCCCGATAAAAGTCATCAGGGGAGAGGATCTCAATCACCTTGTTGATGGCCTCATTCTCAATCAGGATACCACCCAGAACGGATTGCTCCGCCTCGATATTCTGGGGGGGGATTTTATGGGAAGAGAGTTGGACCTCTTCCATGTTCACTCCTGAACCACCCAGACCTTCAGGTGGGCTGTTACTTCCGGGTGGAGTTTGACCGGTACAGTATACATTCCAAGATTCTTGATGGGTTCTTCGAGAAGAATCTTCTTCCGATCCACATCAATGCCATTCTCTTTTAAAAAGGCCTCAATCTCCATGGAGGTCACGGACCCGAAAAGCTTCCCGCTCTCCCCCACATTCTTGGAAAAGGTACATGAAAGGTTTTCGATCTGCCTGGCTGCCTTCTCTGCTTCCTTCTTGATCTTCCCCATTTGCTGCTGGACTAGGGTCTTCTGATGCTCCATCGCCTTGAGATTTTTTTCCGTGGCGAAGAGGGCTTTCTTCCGGGGAATGAGGTAATTCCTTCCGTACCCGACGGAAACCTTCACCATCTCCCCTGCCTTTCCCAATGAGGGGACATCCTCTAAGAGAATTACTTGCATAGAATACCTCCTCTCCCCGACCCTGTCGGGGAAAATCCAAAATCCTAATTTAGAAATCCAAAACTCTGTTGTTGAATATTGAGTGTTTTGGGTTTCGGATTTTTATTTTTTTATCGAGAAGCCGTTGCAAAAGGCAATATGGCGATATTGCGTGCCCTTTTAATAGCGACGGTAATCTGTCTCTGGTGCTTTGCACAGTTCCCGGAGATCCTTCGGGGAATGATCTTGCCTCGTTCCGTGACAAAGTATCGAAGGACTCTCGGGTTCTTATAGTCAATATCCAGCTTTCTATCGGTGCAGAATCGACAGACCTTTCGCCTCAAGAAGGGTCTCTTCTTTCTGTCCTGGGTTGGCTTTTCACCCGGTTTTCTCATCCTCATCTCCTCTCTTCATCCCGTTTGAAATAATGCCCCGCCTGCGTGGCCGGAGCCACTTCTGCGCGGCGAAGGCCCGCTGGAATTTCTAACGGGGTTCACTGGTTTCATCTTGGTCACGGAGGTTCGTTTCTTCCTCCAATGGATGGAGTTCCGATGCGATCACCTCTGTACGGGTTTGATTTCTTCCTTCGGGCGTCTGCCAGCGCCTCTGAAGAAGCCGACCTTTGACGAGAAGTCGCTGACCGCTCCGGAACTCGTGTCTGATTTCGGCCAACTTGCCAAAGGCAACGATATGAATCAGGCTTCGATCTCCCTTTCTATCCAGATCCTTTGAACCGTTCAACTCCAGAGGGAACTGGAGCACCGGGGTTCCATCGGGTTGATACTGGAATCGGGGAACGTTTGTCACCCTCCCTGTAAGGCTAACATGATTCAAAAGGGTCATGCCCCTCCCTCTGATTCTGCCTCCGGAAGATCCTCCGGAACAAGCCCCCCTGAAGCGGATGCATGCTTCTCATCAAGGCAAACGGATTGATACTTAATGATGGCATCCATGACTCGGAAATTTCTCTCCAGCTCGGAGAGGAGGGCGGGGTTTCCGGAAAAGTGAATCAGGTAATAATGCCCCTTGGACTTCTTCTTGACATCATAGGCGAGTTTTCGTTTTCCCCAATCTTCCGCCTTGAGGATCTCCCCGCTGCCCTGGGTGATGATCCCTTTGATTTTTTCGATGGCGGATTGAGCCTGTTCTTCTTCGAGATCGGGGTCAAGGATAAAGATCGATTCATACTTCCTCATAATTCACCTCCTCGTGGATTATAGCCCTAATACAGAGTTTAGAGCAAGGGGGATTCAAATTTCAGAATTTGGATTGCTGATTGTAGATTGGAAATCCTGATTCTGTCTTCTATCTCCTGAATTCTGGATTCCTAATCTATTTTTATCACATCACATCCGACCTGACAACTCCTGCGATATGGCCGCGGCTTACCTTCACCCTCACCTTGTCTGAGATTTCGACGGTGACGACATCATCCCGGAGCCCGGTGATACGGCCGTAAATGCCGCCGCCCGTTAAGACCTGGTCTCCTACCTTCAAATTCGAAAGCAGATTGCGATGATCCTTTGACCGCTTCTGCTGGGGTCGAATCAGCAGGAAGTAGAAGATGACGAAGATAAGAATGATGGGCAGGAAACTCCAGATTGCAGACCCCTGGCCTTCTCGCCCCGGTTGTGTTCCCATTGCATAAGCCAGATCCATTCCCATAAATCCTCCTTTTCTTTTTTATTCTATCCGAAGATTGTCTGATGGTCGAGAGAACCTTCGATTTCCAATCCATCCGATGGTGATAGGTGTGCTTTATAAAATTCGATGAACCGGTCTTCATGGATCGCTGTCCGAATATTCTTCATGACTTTCATATAATAATAGATATTGTGAATCGTATTCAACCTCGAAGAGAGGATTTCGTTGGCCAGGTAGAGGTGACGGAGATAGGCCCTCGAATAGTGGCGGCACGAGTAGCAAAGACACGATTCATCAATAGGCCTTGGGTCCTCGGCATACTGGGCCTGCTTGATCGACAACTTCCCCCTGGAGGTGAAGAGCATCCCGTTTCGGGCATTCCTTGTGGGAAGGACGCAATCGAAGATGTCGATGCCCAGCATGACGGCGTGAAGAATATCTTCCGGTGTTCCCACTCCCATCAAATACCTCGGGGCATCTTCCGGCAGAATGGGGGTCGTCCATTCCAGGACATCCTGCATGATTGACTTGGGCTCCCCAACGCTAAGGCCACCAATGGCATATCCCTGAAAATCCATCCGGGTCAAGGCTCTTGCGCTCTCCTCCCGAAGATCTCGATACATCCCTCCCTGGACAATGCCAAAGAAGGCCGGATCGTTGTTCCTTCTCACTTTTAAACACCTCTCAGCCCATCGGATTGTGAGCATCGTCGAGGACTTCACATATTCATAAGGAGAAGGGTAGGGGACGCATTCATCGAGAACCATGGCAATGTCAGACCCAAGGGTTCTCTGAATCTCCATCACCTTTTCAGGTGTGAGAAAATGCTGGGAGCCATCGATGTGAGACTGAAAAGTGACTCCATCCTCTGAAATTTTCCGAAGTTTTGATAGGCTGAAGATCTGATAACCACCGCTATCCGTCAAAATGGGCCTTCCCCAATGGATGAACCGATGGAGTCCTCCCAATCGGCCGATCGTCTCATAGCCTGGTTTGAGGTAGAGATGGTAGGTGTTTCCCAGTATGGCCTCCACACCCCCCTCCACTAGCTCTTCGGGCGTAAGGGATTTGACCATTCCCTGAGTGCCCACAGGGAGAAAAGCAGGGGTGGTGAAGGAACCGTGGTCCGTCCTAATCCTTCCCAGCCTGGCCCGGGATAAAACATCCTTCTTGGTGATCTCAAAGTGAAAAGCCATCACTTTTTCGCTATGCGCATAGCGCTAAGCGCTTAGCGTCTATCTACAGGATGAGCATGGCATCGCCGTAACTATAGAAACGATATTTCCTCTCCACGGCTTCCTGGTATGCCTTTAAAATAAATTCCCTGCCCGCAAAAGCAGAGACGAGCATGATCAGCGTCGATTTCGGAAGATGGAAATTGGTGATCAGTCCATCGATCACTCGGAAGCCATAGGGAGGGTGAATGAAAAGATTGGAAGACCCTTTCCCTGATTTGATCCGGCCTTCCTCGTCCGCGAAAGATTCAAGAGCACGGGTCGTCGTCGTTCCAACGGCAATCACTCTTTTCCCTTGCTCCCTGGTTTCTTCAATCTCTCTTGCCACTTCCTTCGATATCTCCACCCACTCTTCACCCATCAGGTGGTCTCCGATGTCTCTAACTTTTACCGGAGTAAACGTCCCCGGTCCGACATGAAGTGTGATAAAGGCGATATTCACCCCTTTCTCTATCAGAGATTGAAGCATCGACTGGGTGAAGTGGAGTCCTGCAGTGGGTGAAGCAATCGATCCGTCCCTCTCGGCAATGACCGTCTGATAACGGTCTCTGTCCAGTGGCTCATCTTCTCTCTTAATATAAGGGGGGAGGGGAATATGACCGAATCTCTGGAGAAGATCTTCAATCGGCCTTTGGTCGGAGAAAAAGATCTTTCCCTTTCCGCCTTTCACCTCCGTCAGCTCTCCATAGAGCGCCTCCCCAAATTGAATCCGGGTTCCACTCTTCACCTTTCCAGCGTTCCTGATCAGAACCTCCCACTCTCCCGTTGTCCCATTGTGGGAGGGGATAACGAGAATCTCAATCTTTCCTCCTGTCTCTTTATTCCCGATCAACCGTGCCGGAAGAACGCGGGTATTATTCATCAAAAGGAGGTCTCCGGGCTGGAGATAATCCGGAACATCTTTAAATTCGCGATGCTCGATGATGCCCGGGTTCCGACGCAGGACCATTAAACTGGACTCCCCTCTCTGAGGGGAAGGGTACTGGGCGATCAACGATTTCGGAAGATTGTAATCGAACTCCTCAATTCTCATATGTTGAACATCAAAATGAATTTTAAGCCCATTAAAATTAACAGAGTCAATCGAAATCCGCAAGTTAAAATTTGACTTTTTGGAAAGCATCGATTAATTTAAAACTGTTTAAATCCTTGAGGTAACAATGATGAAGAAGTTCTCTTACAGGGATGCGGGCGTTGATATTGAAAAGGGGGATTCGTTCGTCAAGGCAATCAAGCCGATGGTGGAGTCGACCTTCCGACCTGAAGTATTGACAAAGATCGGTGGTTTTGCAGGGTGCCTCTCACTCAACCTTGAGCGCTATAAGAAGCCAATTCTGGTCTCCTCAACCGACGGTGTTGGTACGAAACTGAAGATAGCCTTCCTGATGGACCGCCATGATACCGTTGGAATCGATCTGGTGGCAATGTGCGTCAATGACATTGTCGTCGTCGGAGCCAGACCGCTCTTCCTCCTGGATTATTTCGCTACTTCCAAACTGGATCAAGGGAAAGCGGCGAAGGTGGTAAGCGGTATCGTCAAGGGATGCATCGAAGCGGAATGCTCTCTGATCGGCGGCGAGACAGCCGAGATGCCTGGATTTTATAAGGAGGGAGAGTACGATCTTGCCGGATTTACCGTTGGGATCGTGGAAGATGCCCAATTGATCGATGGGTCCGGTGTGACCGTTGGGGATAGATTGATCGGAATTGCCTCCAGCGGACTCCACAGCAATGGGTATTCGCTGGTGAGGAAGATCCTTCTCGATCATCACAAAATGGACCTCAATAAAAAGGTGGAGGGGATCGGAGAGGTGTTGGGCGAAGCGCTCCTTCGGCCGACAAAAATCTATGTCAAGACGGTGATGAACCTTGTCAGAGATTTCAACATCGGAGGAGTTGCCCATATCACAGGCGGAGGCATTACGGGGAATCTTCCTAGGGTGATTCCAAAGGGATGTAAGGCCATCGTCCATAGGGGGACCTGGGAAATCCCTCCCATTTTCTCCTTTCTCAAGGAGATGGGAGATATTCCAGAGGATGAAATGTTTCGCACGTTCAATTCCGGGATCGGGATGATTCTTATGGTGAAGAATAAAGAGGCCGAGGAGATATTGGAAAGGCTTCACTCCATGGGCGAGAAGGCATTTGTGATAGGGGAGATCGGGAAGGCGGAGAAAGAGGAAGAGCCGATCGAGTTTGTCTGAAGGACAAGAGGTCTGTCCTGTCTGTTAATATATTCCAATCTATATCGTCATGCCGGTAAACCCCGTTAGAAATTCCAGCGGGGCATTAAACCCCGCCGGAATTAATCTGAAATGTAACCCCGCTGCAGAGCAGCGGGGCATTATTTCTAACGGGGTAAAGTAATCATAGGCATCCATTGAGACGTAGGGCTTAGAAGGACCGATGAAATATCAATACAAAGTGTTTGATGCAGCAATCATAGGGTCCGGGTTGGGTGGTTTGATTGCTGCTACCTATCTGGCCAGAGAGAATCGCAACGTTCTGCTTTTGAAAGAAAGTGGTTACCAGCCCTCCTGCGTAAGAGAGGGATACCGTTTCCTCCCGTTTTCAAACTTCTCAGAAAAACGTATTAAAACAGCCCTCCTGAAAAGGGTTTTTCGAACACTCGATATCTCTTTTCCGACCCATCAACAGGAAGAATCCGGACAGACTGAAAATAAGTTAAAAAAACCGGAGCGAGAAGTCGACTTTCAGGTGATCCTTCCCAAGTCAAGGATCGACCTCTATCAAGAGCGTTCCCTTCTTCAGAGGGAATGGAAAAGGGAATTTCCCGGGGAATTAACTCAAGTCGAAAACTTCTATGCTGAAATGGACCGTATCAAGCATATTTTTAAGATGTTAAAAAGCAAAGAAACGATGGAATCCCTTTTTCCTGTTCACCCCGGATCTCTTTTCAGGAGATGGTTTTCATTCGATACGCTTCCCAAAGGAAGAATGGGTGAAAAGCTCTCAAATCATTCATCCGAATTTAAGAAATTTATGCAACTTCAAACGATCTCCCTCGGAAATCTCATTTCGGATTCTCTCCCTGTCTCCCTGGTCTCTCATCTCTTATTGTCTGATGAAGAGAACGAATGGAGGGAGTATGTCGATTTAGAAGTCATGACAGAGTACATCTTTGAAAAATTTCTTCAATCGGGGGGGAGAGTCGAAGCGGTTGAAGGGTTGAAAAGAGTTGAGATGAAGCGGAGGGATGGATTTGTCCTCTCACTAAAAGGAGAGGAGAAGCTATTTCGATCCGAATCCGTCATTTTAAATTCCCCCCTTCACTGCCTTTTAAATCTCTTTGGTGAAAAAGGAAAGAGAGTGTTGAAATGGGGAGAGAAGGTTGGGCCCCGATATGTGTTCGTTCCCATCTTTCTGGGAATTCGTGAAAAGGTCATTCCAGTCGGCATGAGAGATCTTTTCGTCTCCATACTGGACCTTGAAAAACCATATGAGGGAGGGAACCTCCTCTTTCTCAGCTTGAGCCAAAAAGGGGATGAGGCTCAGGCTCCGGAGGGGAGGAGGGCGCTTATTGCCCAGGGTTTAATCCCCTTTGGGAGATTTGATCAGGGCTCTTTCGATGATCTGCAAAGCGGCGTGATGAAGCATCTGCGCCATCTCTTTCCATTTCTTGAAAAACATATTGAGTTGATCGATCGGGAATGGACAGATAGGCAGATTGCCTGCTGGTCTTATCCGCACTTTCTTTATGAAACGAATCATCATTTTAGATGGAGAGAAGGTATCGTTCCTGTCCGGTTATCAAGTCATCTTTATTTTACAGGAAAAGAGAACTTTCCTTATCTTGGATTGGAAGGGGAGGTTCTCAGCGGATTGATGGCCGGGAGGGAGATTTTGAAGAGATATCGTTCATAGACCGGGACCAGCCTACTTCTTTTTCGAGCGGGAAGCTGAGGGGTCTTCTTCATCAAAATCATCACCGAACATGTCATAAAGCCTGCTAATAGACTTCGGTTTGTCATCGTCAAGAAGAAAGATATCCTTTGACATTGATTCTTTCCATTTATCAAAACTGATAACCCTTTCTTGATCTCTCACCATATTCTTACCCGATACATCTTCATCTAAAGTGGTTTAATAATTTTATGTTTAAATATTAAGCAAATTCTTTGCCAACTCGAATAAAAAATATCAATAAACATATAACCCATTGATATTTAAGGAGATAAGCTTTAATGGCCAGAATGATATTAAATACTTTAATGAGAACACTTCCATAAATTGTCACCCGTCTGGAAAAAATGTGAAAATAGGAAAAAAAGGGCAAGATAAGAATCTAATTGACTTTATTCTGGTGTTGAATGCTTAAAAAACAATTAGATGCAAATTAATTATTCAAAACCTTTAGTGTCATCCATAAAAAAGTTGGTCCGGGCCCAATTAGCATAGCGCCTGCCTGCGGAAGGCAGGGACACAATCATGTCATATTCTTACCTAACTTAATTTCTTAAGCGCCTCTTCGATTCGATTCAATCCTTCCTTGATATCCTCCATTGAGGTTGCATAGGAAAGTCTCTCAAACGGGTCGGCTCCGAATTCAACGCCTGGGACAACGGCCACCCTCGCCATATCGAGGAAGTAATCGGCCAGCTCCGTGGAGTTGGAGATCTTTTTCCCTTGATAGGATTTTCCGTAGTAAGAGGAGAAATTCGGAAAGACATAGAAGGCGCCAATGGGTTTAAAGCAGGAGACCCCTTGGATTTTATTGAGACGATCCACGATATAATTTCGCCGCTGTCCAAAGGCGGATACCATCTTCGACACCTCGTCCTGAGAACCGATGAGAGCCTCCACAGAGGCCTTCTGAGCAATGGAGGTGGGGTTGGATGTGCTCTGGCTCTGGATATTGTTCATTGCAGCAATGATCTCCTCAGGTCCTGCCGTATAGCCAATTCTCCAACCTGTCATGGCATAGGTCTTGGCGACCCCGTGGACAATAATTGTCCTCTTCTTGATCTCATCACTTAGGGAGGCAATGCTTATAAATTTAAAACCATCGTAGACAATCTTCTCGTAGATCTCATCAGAGATGACGAAAAAGTTTTTCGAAATGGCAATTTCTGCAATCTTTCCCAATTCTTCCTTTGTATAAGCGCTTCCTGTGGGATTTGAAGGGCTATTAATGATAAGTCCTTTCGTCCTAAGAGTGATGGCTTTCCTTAGATCCTCCGCCGTTAATTTGAACCCATTTTCTTCCCTGGTTTCAGCAATAATAGGGGTTGCTCCAGCTAATGCTACCATCGGAGGATAGGAGACCCAATAAGGGGCTGGAACAATTACCTCCTCCCCTTGATCGAAGATAGCCTGTGCTAAATTGTAGAAGGAATGCTTGCCTCCGCAGGAAGCCATAATTTCAGATCGTTTATAGGTGAGCCCATTATCCCTCATAAACTTTTGAATGATGGCATCCTTTAAGTCATCCGTACCTCCTACAGGGGTATATTTGGTAAATCCCTCTTCGATCGCCTTAACTGCAGCTGACTTAATATTTTGGGGGGTATCAAAATCCGGCTCGCCTGCACCAAAACTGATGACATGAATCCCCTGTGCTTGCATCGATTTTGCCTTTGCATTGATCGCAAGGGTAGGGGAGGGTCTTAGACTCTTTGCTCTGTTTGAAAGGATGGACATTTCGACACCTCCTAAAGAAGGATTCAGGGTTTAAAAAGTACTTCTGAAATTTTGTTTATTTTTTCCACCCCTTTAACCTCGTGGGGGAAAAGAGGAAGTTCAATTAATTTAATCCGTTGAGCATATTGATCTCTTAAAATCTTAATATAATTTTGCTGCATTTCCATTCTCTCTTTATGAAAGGCACAATCCGCTTCCTGAATGACATAATTGACTATCAGATGGTTGACCTTGAGCTGATATTCATCAAAATCCTTAATGATCCTCTGGGTTTGACGTACACCCAGAGCTTCGGGAATGGTGACGATGATAAAATCTGTTTTTTGGCTGTCGCGGATGAAACTGACTACTTTCTCCGCCAGATTCTCCCATCCGCTGATGATCTCCAGAAGAGTTCTTTTCCCCTTTTTTAACTTCACACTTTCCTTTAACTTTTCAAAATAACTATAGAGATTCATATAAAATTTTGTCGCAGCCTCAAGATGTTTAAGGAATATCTGCGGAAGATGTAATAGCCTCAAGGTGTGGCCTGCCGGGGCCGTATCCCAGACCACCAGATCATACTGCTCACTCTCTACCAGTTCCAGAATATAATTGAGCATATACTCCTCTTCAATGCCAGGGGCTCCTCCGATATAGTCAACAAAATCGTAGTCCACCGAGGCAAAAGAGGAAAGGACTTCATAGATTTCAGGGCCAAATCGTTCTTTCCATTTCTTCAGTACGACTTCGGAACTGATCTCAATGCCATAGAGGTCTTTCACACCTTTGATAGGGGTCTCCTGATCCCCGATCTCCATCTCGAAAATGTCAGAAAGGGAGGGAGTGGGGTCACTCGAGATGATGAGGGTCTTCTTCCCCTGAAGGGAGAAATGGAGGGCAATGGCAGAGGCACAGGTGGTCTTTCCCACACCTCCTTTTCCTCCAATCATGATCAGTCTCTTTGGGTCCTGGTCGAGGCGACTCAACGAAGTGGTCATGGTCATCTCCGTATGAATTGATTTTTAAGTTGTTACAATTTATAATATATTTTCAACCAGGTCAAGAATTATCAACCTTCATCTATTCCAGGGGAGGGGAAGTTGCCATCAGGAATGATTGAAATCGATTCAGAACTGTGTAAAGAATGTAAATTATGCATCTCTGTCTGCCCCCATCAACTGATTGAATCTTCCAATCAGTTGAACCAGAAGGGATACTGCTCAGCCATTTTTTTAGAAGGCCATCTTAAAAAGGAAAGCACAAAGTGCACAGGATGCGCCCTTTGTGCAATCATCTGTCCTGAAGTGGCCATTGAGGTATACCGTGTCTAAGGTCATGATGCGTGGAAATCATACGGTTGGAGAAGCAGCTATTCGTGGGGGATGCCGTTACTATTTCGGTTATCCCATCACACCTCAGAATGAAATCCCTGAATATATGTCTGAAAGGCTCTCCAAACTGGAGGGAGGGGTATTCATCCAGGCAGAAAGTGAAATCGCCTCTATCCATATGGTCATCGGCGCCAGCATGGCTGGAGGAAGGGTGATGACTTCCTCATCAGGACCTGGAATTAGCCTCAAGCAGGAAGGCATTTCTTTCTTATCCGCTTTGGAATTACCTGCGGTCATCGTTAATATGAGCCGGGGAGGGCCAGGTCTGGGTAATATCGCCCCATCCCAATCTGATTATTTTCAGGCTACCCGGGGTGGAGGCCATGGGGACTACCGCAATATTGTCCTGGCTCCCAACTCCTGCCAAGAACTTGCTAATTTAGCCTACGAGGCATTCGATCTCGCCGATAAATACAGGATTCCTGTTGTTATCCTCGGGGATGGAATGCTCGGACAGATGATGGAGCCCGTGGAACTTCCTCCGGAGATTCAATTAAAAAAGCTTCCTCATAAGGATTGGACCCTCACCGGGGCCAAAGGGAGGCCAAGCCGGTTCATCCGTTCCCTTATTTTAGACCCAATTAAGGAAGAAGAGCATAACTGGAAACTGATGAGGAAATATGAAAGGATTATCAAAGAAGAGGTGAGATGGGAAACATCCTTTACTGAGGATGCTAAAATGATTGTCGTTGCTTTTGGTATTGCCGCAAGGATCGCCAAGGGAGCGATCAAACGGTTGAGAGAAGAAGGTGTGAAGGTTGGACTGATACGGCCCATCTCTCTCTGGCCCTTTCCCTCCAGCGTGATCAAGGAGTTTTCTAAAAAGGTGAAACATTTTTTTGTCTTTGAGATGAATATGGGTCAGATGGTGGAGGATGTTAAACTTGCGCTGGAAGGAAGCGGGGAGGTTCATTTTTATGGAAGACCTGGAGGGGTGATTCTTACTCCTCTGGAAATTGCAAGGGTCATCTCAAGCCGATACTACCAGAAACGACTTGGGTAATCTCTTTGGATAGAAAGGGTAAATCATCTTCTCTTATTTAATAAATCCAGTATTTGAGAAAAAACGATGAAAAAGGTTTTTTCAAGACCGAAATCACTTAAGGATACCCCTTTTCATTACTGCGCTGGATGCGGACATAGTATCATCCACCGCCTCATCGCTGAGGTCATCGATGAGATGAACCTTCAGGAAAAGACGATAGGGGTTCCTCCCGCAGGCTGTGCAGTGCTGGCATACAACTATTTTGATGTAGACATGGGGGAGGCCTCTCATGGAAGGGCTGCAGCTGTGGCCACAGGATTGAAAAGGGCGCTTCCCGATAGGGTCATCTTCACCTATCAGGGAGACGGGGACATTGCAGCCATCGGTACGGCCGAGACGATTCATGCCGCCGCCCGGGGTGAAAACGTCACGACAATCTTTGTCAACAACGGCGTCTATGGAATGACAGGTGGGCAGATGGCTCCGACGACGATTTTAGGTCAACACACCACCACTTCGCCTGGTGGGAGGAAAGAAAGAAGGGATGGGTTTCCAATCAATCTCAGCGAAATGCTCGCCGTTGCCAAGGGCAGCGCCTATATTGAAAGGACAGCTGTCAATAATCCCGCGAATATTTTAAAGACAAAAAAGGCGATTGCGAAAGCCTTTCGTGTTCAACTCGAAGGATACGGGTTTTCACTCGTCGAGGTCTTATCTCCTTGCCCTACCAACTGGAAGATGGAGCCTGTTGAAGCCTGTCAATGGATCGACGAGGTGATGGCCGTCCATTTTCCTCTCGGAGTTTTAAAAGATATCACTGGAGATAAAAAGGATGCTCATTAAAACCATTTTCTCTGGATTTGGTGGACAGGGAGTGATCATGATGGGGTATCTCCTTGCAACAGCTGGAATGTATGAGGGGAAGAATGTAACCTGCCTACCATCCTATGGGGCGGAAGTCAGGGGCGGGACAGCAAACTGCACTGTTGTGGTTTCTACGGAAGAGATCGCCTCTCCGGTTGCATCAGAGCCGGAGTATGCGGTGCTGATGAATCATCCCTCTCTGCTGCGGTTCCAGAATCAGGTTCAATCAGGAGGGACGATCTTTCTCAATGCCAGTCTGATCGAAACCAGGCCCATTCGCGGGGATCTCGTCATTTATGAAATCCCGATCAATGATCTGATGAAACAACTTCCTGAAAATAAGGGATCGAATGTGATTATGGTAGGGGCCTTCATTAAAAAGTCCAGATTGGTCAGCGTGGAAACGATGACCCGTGTTCTGAAGGATACATTTGGAAACAAGAATCCGGCTGTCTTCAAGTTAAACAAATCCGCCTTATTATTGGGCTATGACTATCTGGAATGAGATGAGAGGGGGAGGGATTCGATGCCTGTAAAACAGATCTCTGTGAGCCTGGAGAATGTTCCCGGCCAACTTTCACAAATGAGTGATTATTTAGGTGAGAATGGGATTAATATCATCGCCATCAGCGTCGCCGATACCACAGATATCAGTGCGATTCGGTTCGTGGCCAGCGACCCTGAAAAAGCAGCCAATGTCTTAAAAACCCACGGGTATTCGATTAGGATAACCGAGGTGCTGGCCGTTGAGGCACCCAATCATCCTGGGGGCCTCAATGCTGTTTTAAAGCCTCTCAAAGATGTCTCGATCAATGTCAACTACCTTTATACCTGCCTTGGAACAGGTGAAAAGACTGTTCTCATTGTGGGCGTTGATAAGATGGAGGAGGCGATCCAGGTTCTAAAAAAGAACTGGGTTCACATGTACAACGAAGAACTCTATAAATTATAAAATGGAAGGTAAGTAAATAGGTTACGGTTAGGAAGCCCGTTTGGTGGCTGGTCAAACGGTAAAGGTTACAAAAAAAGAAAATGGGTTATCGGTGACGATGCTTGTATCGAAGCAAGAGGCTCAGTAAACGAAGCTCGACGAGTATCGAGTTTCTATGATCGAGCATCGATACGAGCTTCGACAACGACAAACGTTGGTTCCACTAAGAGTCATTTGGCGAAATACGTAACCGTATGACGAAACGGGCATCGTTACCTTGACCTATAGACAAGAGTTTCAAAGATTATGCGTAACTGTGCAGTCCTGAGATGAGGTAGTTGACCCCAAAATAAGTAAATAGAACAGCAATAAATCCCACAATGGATAGAATGGCTGCCTTCCTTCCTCGCCAATCTCTTGTAAACCGTGCATGTAGAAAAGCCGCATAGACGAACCAGGTAATCAAAGACCAGGTCTCTTTCGGGTCCCAGCT
>JASEIE010000339.1 GCA_030024065.1 Thermodesulfobacteriota bacterium | reverse complement strand
CTTTTTGATTTAACAAAAAGCAGCCTGTCCCCTTTTTTCGATCAGTTTTGAAAAGTTGAGGCCAAGTATCTTTTCTCGATCCTCCTCAGAGAGGCCCGATTCCTCCAGCTCCTGAAAATACCTCCGGGGTCGAATCAGGGGGTAGTCCGAACCGAAGAGGATCTTTTCCGCACCCACGATCTCACTCACAACAGCATAGATCTTCTTCGAATAGAGAAAAGGAGAGGCGGCCGTATCGTAATAGACATTGGTCATCGCTTTTGAAACTTCCGGCATCAACTCATAAAAAGGGAGCCCACCGCCCCAGTGTGCTAAAATAATGGGGAGACATGGAAACGTAAGGGCAAATTGATAAAAGAGTTCGAGAGGGGTCTTTCCTTTGCCGGGGTAGGCGTGGCCGAGGTGTTCGTTGGTGTGGAGGAGGAGGGGAATCTTTTGCTTCTCCATCTCTCTGAGAACGGGGCTCATCGATTCGATATCCTGAGAGGTCATCTCCTGATCGTAGAGGGCGATCTCACCCACCCCTTTGGCCCCATCCTTCATCCCTCGCTCCAGCTCCATTGCTGACCAATCCGGGTTTGAAAAGAGAAGGGAGATGAAAACGATCAGTCGATGGGTATAGCGTGAAGCCGATTCCAACAGGTATTGATTATGGAGAAAACAAAGCTCCGGATTGTGCCAGGGAAAACCGCAGATGACGGACTTTTCTATCCCTGACTCATCCATCGAAGCGATCAGTTCCTCTGCTCCGACCACCCTCGCTTTCGAATCTCTGTAGATAGAGGAAAATCCTTCGTCTCTTTGACAGAAAGATTCCCTGTCCTTTCTCACCCCGTCAGGAAAGATATGGGTATGGCAATCGATAATCATGGCTTGAAGGAAGATGGGAAACCCGGCCTTCTATTCGAAAAAACCCACATCCCCTTTCCCTTTTCTGATGACTTTGGGGAATTCATCGGTGAGATCAACGATGCTCGAATGCTCGGCAACGATCACTCCGCCGTCGATGACGAGATCCAGTTGCTTCCCAAAGCGTTCTTCAATTTCGGCGGGATCATTATAGAGACTTTCATCAGGTTTGTAAACGCTGGTGCTGATGATCGGATGCCCTAATTCCCTGACAAGGTTGAGGCAGATATTATTATCCGGGATGCGGATGCCCACGGTATTCTGTTTCGTCATAGCGATCTTCGGGACAGGCTTTGTTGCCTTCAAGATAAAGGTGTAGGGTCCGGGAAGGTATCGTTTCATCATTTTATAGGCATAATTGGAAACATAGGCATAGCGGCTGATGTCCTTCAGGTCGGAACAGATGAAACTAAACGGTTTCTTTCCTTCCATCTTTTTCAATCGATGAATCTTGCGGATCGCCTCCTGATTGAAAAGATCACAGCCCACCCCGTAGATCGTATCCGTGGGATACCCGATCACTCCTCCCTTCTCCAGGACTTCGACCACTTTCCGGATCAGCCTCGATTGCGGATTCTTGGGATTGATCGTATAGATCATAATCTTAACTCTCCCTCTCTAATTCGATGACGCGTACCCCCTTGACGAACCGCTGGTTAAAATAAGGGGTGTCCAGACTGTCCACCCTTACCTCCTTGCCACGATAAGAGGCATGGATGAATTCGTTGTTTCCGATATAGATTCCCACATGGGAATTATTTGCCCAGCGAGTCTTAAAAAAGACGAGGTCTCCCTCCTGTAACTCCTCCCTATCCACTTTTTTCCCAAGACGAGATTGTTCCCGTGCGGTTCTGGGAAGTTGGATATTAAATATATCGAAAATCTTTTTAACAAAGGCCGAACAATCGATCCCTTTCAATGTGGATCCCCCCAGCCGATAGGGAACTCCCAAAAAATTTTTGACCACCCTTATGAAAAGGCCCTTTTCATCGGGGTTTTTCCACTTTCCCAGAGGCTCCGGAGTTATCTGCCCCGCTCCCTCAACCTGTTGAATCTCTTGCACTTCTACCGCATCACCGATCTCCTCTGGTTCTTCCTCCCGGTTGCTTTTCTGTTTTGGGAGGATGAGTTTTTGACCTTTCTTTAAGTCGTTCGTCTGGAGATCGTTCATCCTCTTGATCTCCTCAACCGAAAGACCCACCCTCTTTGAAATACTGTACAGGCTATCTCCCTGCTTCACGATATAAGCTTCCGTCTCAAAGGAAACCCTCTGAGCAGTCTCCTCAACAGATCTCTTTTGGGGATTTGGAATGAAGAGAACCTGTTTGGGTCTGATCTGATTTCCTTCCAGTCCGTTTGCCTCTTTTAATGCCTCTACGGAAATTCCAAACGATCTGGAAATCGTGTAGAGGGAATCACCCGATTTAACCGTGTAGCGTTCTTCTGCTGATCCATGGTAAGGGCAGAGTAAGATCAACAGGACGATCAGCAACACTCCCGAAAAGCTCCACCGCCCCATCTCGAAGCCCCTCCTTCCATCAGATTGGATAGCCTTCCCTGTTTAAACGATGGGAATTATGAGAAAAGGGTAACATTGGATGTGTAATTGATTTTTATTTATACAAAACTTGTGCCAAGAAGTCAAACCCAAGTTTCACCCCAATTTTTATATTCACAATCTGTAACGAATATGTAATTTTTTAATTTTAATGCATTAATTGAACTCCACTATGATTGCGCTTCGAGGGCATTGTTCTTCACAGTTTTCACATATGATACACTCAGACTCTTTTACGATTATCTCTTGACCTCCATTCTCACCCAGATCTAAACACTCGGTGGGACAAGCTTCGACACAGAGGGCACACAAGTTACATTTCCCCTGATCTATTGTAATTTTCAACACATCGATCCCTTTTTATCGGTTATTCTGAGTGAAGTCTCGTCATCACAACTGGCTGAGTTGACAGTTCCATCTTCCCCTTCTTGACCCTTACCAGCACATTTTTTAGCCAATTTTTGTCGTCTCTTGTTGGATAATCTAATCGAAAGTAACATCCTCGACTCTCTGTTCTTAACAGCGCTGATCTTGCAACCATTTCAGCCACATCAATCATATCTATGGCCTCAATGGCATCTCGCAGCTGCCGCGGATTCCTGGCAAACATCTTTGGAAGCTTTTCTTTCCTCATTTGATTTAAAATTTCTATTGCTTTCTCCGGGTTCTGCCGGTTCGAGACGGGGCCAACATATTTCATCATACACGTATCACTTCACGAGAGTAGGACGCTTCAAAAAGAGCACTAAAAGAGCTACAAATCCCATCATGATGGCAAAGGATGTAAATGCCAGGGAATAACTCCCTTTCATGTCGTAAACCAGACCAGCTATTAGGGGACCGGCTATACTACCCAATGTACTGATTCCTTGAATGAACCCGTAAATCGTTCCAAAGTTCTTACGACCATAGTAGTCACCAGTGATGGCAGCTTTGACAACTGCATTACCACCATAAGCTGTGGAATAAATTAGTACAAAGGGAATGACGTCCATAATATGGTGCACCTGAACAAGGGAGAAGACACCTATGGGTTGAAGAATGTAAAGGATAAACAATAACCATTTTTTGTTGAACGAGTCGCTGAGCCATCCAAATCCGTATCTCCCTAACGTGCTGGCTAGTGTGACCGACATCACAACTGAAGCAGCTAATTTGGGATCAATACCGACATCAATGAGGTAGGGTATGAGATGTACGAATATGGCTGATTGTGTTACCTGGTGAGTAAATAGGCATAGGGTGATGATCCAGAAGGCTGGTGTTTGCATGGCTTTACGGACTGGAAAATCGACTTCTATGACCTCTGCGGTCTTTTCTGTTCTGTGAGCATCATGCCCTGATCGCCCCCCATCGGGTAAGAGACCATATTTTTCGGGCGAATGTTTTAAGGCAAAAGATAATGGCAGGACAATAAGGCAGGTCAAGGGTCCCATGATCAAGAGAGCAGAACGCCATCCATAAAGGACAATCAGGTAAGCCACGACCGGAACCAAAAGTCCGGAGAGCCCGCGGGACGCAGCATAAATGCCAATGGCTTGCCCCCTCTTTTTCACAAACCACTTGCCTATCAGAGGATTACCCACAGCACTCCCCGCAAATGCACTCCAGCCTAAGGAGATTGTGATAATGGCAGCGTAGAAAGGCAAAACGTTTGTTACTTGACTTAGATAGATCAATCCGCCCCCCATGATGATACCACCTGAAAAGACAAGTTTTCTTGGACCGATTCTATCCAGAAGGAAGCCCACAATGGGAGCAGCTATCCCTGCCTCCAGACGGTAAAGGGAGAAGGCACCAGAGACCAGTGCCATGCTCCAGCCTAGCTCCTTACTAACGGGTTTTACAAAAGTACTGAAACCGTAATAGAAAATACCCGATGCATAG
>JASEIE010000338.1 GCA_030024065.1 Thermodesulfobacteriota bacterium | reverse complement strand
GGCTAACTGCCCAGATAAAACTTCTGGCAGAAGGCCATTCCGGTTTAGCCCAAAGACTTGACCGAGTTGAAACCAGACTTGACCACATGGAAAAAGAGAACGAACGCCAGCATATAGAGACTCGTGCATTAATTAAACTCTCTTTTTCCGAACTGGACAACCGACTCTCCAGTCTGGAGTTACAGGTCAAGGAACTGCAAGAATGGAGAAAACAGGTTCAGCAGAGGCTTTAGATTTAATCTTCAATCTTAATCTCAATCTTTTTGGGTTTCTCGCATCCCTTCAATGAACGGACCATTCCCTTAATCGACCCTAACAGGAAATCTCTGATAAAAGGCTTCAAGGGAACGGTTCTGCCATCCACTTTAAGGGTGATTCCTTCTTCTCCTTTCGATTCCAGAAACTTCTTTTCGATAAAATCAGCCACCCCCTTGATGTCATCGAGAAAGAAGCAGGAGGCTCCGACATCAAACTCTTTGTCCGATACGATAGCAACGAGGTTATCCTCTTTGGTGCAGAGGAGTTCCCTGTGTTTCTCTTTTCGAAAAACCTCGATCTTGGGCTGGACATCTTTCTTATATCCCTCCGAGAGGATAAGGTCCACATCCTGGATCAGTTTCTGGCGGAGTTCGTCAAGAGTGAGATCCTTTTCAACATCCCGGATCAGTGCGACTTTAGCAGGAGATGAGATGACGACCGTATGGGCGCCTGCCTGTTTGTGACGCCAGCTATCCTTTCCCTCCCGATCAACCTCAAAACCATGGACATCATGCTTCACCGTTGCGACCCGGTAGCCCCGTTGGGTTAATTCAGGCAGCAGTTTTTCAATAAAAGTGGTCTTGCCACTGTCTGACTTTCCAACAATGGAGATGATGGGAATCATCTTTACTCCTTCAATGCGGATTGCGGAATGCAGATTTCGGAATAAAATCTATCCAAATTCCGCATTCCGAATTCCGAAATCCGAATTCGATTAGAAGTTTCTATCCAGCAATTGAACTTTGACCTTTTCCCCTGCCCTGACAATCTCTTGGTCTTCGGGGATGATGATCAGACCGTTGGCTTTCACCATGGATCGCAAGATGCCTGATCCCTGCTCTCCTGTGGTCGTAACGATATATTGATTCTCTTTTAGAGAGACAGAGGCCCTAACAAACTGTCGTCTCCCCTTTCTCTTTTGAATCTCCTCCTTCAGGATGGCTTCGATGACAGGTCGAAAGAGTTGACGATGGCCCATCATTTTAAGAAGCGAGGGTCTTACAAACTGCTCAAAAGAAACCATGGAAGAGACGGGATTCCCTGGGAGACCAAAAACAGGTTTTCCTCCGATCGTCCCAAAGGCCAAGGGCCTCCCTGGCTGCATGGCCACTTTCCAAAAAACCATCTCCATTCCCAGATCGTTCAGAACGTCTTTGACAAAATCATAATCGCCGACTGAAACCCCTGCTGAAGAGATGATTACATCAGCCCGAAGGCCCTGACGAAGCTTTTCTCCAATGTCCTCCTTTTTATCTTTGGCAATGCCAAGTTGGACAGGGATTGCACCGCAATCCTTCACCTGGGCAGCCAAAGTATAGGAATTGCTGGATATGATCTTTCCTTCATCCAACTCCCCATCTACATCCACCAACTCCTCGCCGGTACAGAGAATGGCCACTAAGGGCCTTTGATAAACCGAAATAAAAGAGCGTTCCATCGAAGCAATCATTCCTATCTCTGCCGGTCGAATAAAATCCCCCGATGAGATGACACGGTCCCCTTTTCTCACGTCTTCTCCAGCTTTTCTAATGTTTTCGCCAGGAGAACCGGTGTTGAGGATCAAGACGAATCCATCCCCTCTCTTCGTATCCTCAACAGGTATGACAGTATCCGCTCCTCCCGGAATGGGAGCTCCCGTCATAATCCGAATCGCCTGCCCTCTCTGGAGTATCTTTTTAGAAATAAATCCTGCGGGAAGGTCCTCGATGACCTCCAACCTTATTGGATGGTCAAGGGAGGTTTTCTGAATGTCCTCTGACTTCAGGGCATAACCATCCATGGCCGAATTATCTAAAGGAGGGATAGCTCGAGGGGCATAAATATCCTCTGTGATGATTCGACCCAGTGCCTCTAAAATGGAGACCTTCTCAGACCCCAAAGGCTGGATATTGGAAAGAATCTTATTCAATGCTTCTTCAACGGTGGTCATGGGTGAAATATAACACAAAAAGAAAACTATTGGAATGCGTTCCCTTCTAATTTTTGGTCTTGACAAATTATGAGCATATGCTTATAATTAAATTGTGTGAGGAGGTAGCCGTTATGGCGAGACCAAGACATTGCAGGCGAGTAGGGTGCCTTCCCGAGAGTAAATACTTCAAACCCAGGGGAATTCCCCTTTCTGTGTTAGAGGAGGTTATTTTAACTGTGGATGAATTCGAGGCTGTCAGGCTTGCTGACCTTGAAAGTTTATACCAGGAGCAGGCAGCAGAAAAGATGAATGTGTCTCGTCAAACCTTTGGAAGAATTATCGAGTCTGCACACAAGAAGGTGGCGGAGGCATTGGTTAAGGGCAAAGCATTAAAGATTGAAGGAGGTGAGTTTGAAATGCCTGCTATGAGAAAATTTAAATGTTATGACTGCCAACATACCTGGGAACTCCCCTACGGAACGGGTAGACCGGAAAATTGTCCTTCCTGCAAAAGTGGCAGCATTCACAGAGCAGAAGAAGATAGGGGGTATGCCAGAGGGTTTGGTAGGGGACAAGGCAGGGGTTGTCTTAGAACCCAGCGAAAACAGTAATGACAGAGAATGCTCTAAGAATAGAGACTAATATCAACGAGAAAGGAGAAAGACATGAAGGTAGGTTTTGCAGTTCAGACAAATCAAGGAATTGAGAGCAGGGTTTATGACCATTTTGGTTCGGCACCGGCATTTATCATCGTCGACACTGAGGGTAAAGATGTTCTGACGGTGAATAATAGAGACTTACACCATGTCCACGGCGCATGTAATCCAATCATGGCCCTTGATGGGAAGAGTGTAGATGCAATGATAGTTGGTGGAATAGGTGCAGGCGCATTGGTGAAGTTAAACGCCTTAGGGATAAGAGTTTACGGAACCGGGGCCTTGACTGTGAAAGAAAACCTTTCCCTATTGAGCCAAAATAGGCTCCAGGAACTTTCTGTATATAATGCCTGCCGCGCCCATCAGGGCGGATGCGGACATTAATAGTAGAGGGATTGCGAATTGTCCTTTCGTCCAAATACCAAGGAGTCCATAATTGAGAAGACATATTCTTCTGAAAATCTCCCCTAACCCCTCTTTTCCAAAGAGGGGAATCCCTCCCTTTTGCAAAGGGAGGGAAGGAGGAATTTAATCTCCGGTGTCTACATAATCATGAACTGATTAATAACAACGGGGTGGTTTCCTATATCGGGACAGTCCAATTTGCTGGCCTTCCCGTGGACCAGGTTTTTAAGGTTATTGACTCAACTATAAGGTAGATTAAGATGCCAATTCACAAACCTCACTGTAATGATTGTGGAGCCATTTTAGTTTAAGAAGCCCTATGGTATTGATCTCTTGCATGAAAAAAGGAGAGCCCGATAAGTTTTTCAATGTCATTCTCAATAGCATTGCGGATGGTGTTTTCACCACGGACAACGAAGGCAAAATCACTTTTATCAACAAAGCAGGCGAGGAGATTACGGGATTTTCGAGCAAAGAGGCCGTTGGCCATTACTGTTTTGATATCTTCAGGGCAGATATCTGCCAGACCCGGTGTGCTCTGAAGGAAACCTTGAAAACGAAAAAGGAGATCACAAACCTTCCTGTCACCATTCTCAATAAGGAAGGCAGAAAGATCCCTATTAGCATCAGCACAGCCGTTCTGAAGGATGAACGGGGTCAACCCATCGGAGGGGTTGAAACCTTCAGGGATCTTTCCACTATTGAGGAACTTAAAAAAGAACTCTCCCAAAGGTATGCATTGGGCGATATTATCAGTAAGAATCACCTGATCCATGAGATCTTCAATATCCTACCCAATATCGCAGAAAGCGACAGCACGGTGTTGATTCAGGGAGCGAGTGGAACCGGGAAAGAACTCTTCGCCAAAGCTATCCACAACCTCAGTCGGAGGAAAATGAAACCCTTTATCAAGGTGAATTGCGGCGCCCTTCCGGACACATTGCTTGAGTCAGAGCTATTTGGATATATGAGGGGGGCTTTTACCGACGCGAAGAAAGACAAGCCAGGAAGATTTGCCCTCGCTAATGGAGGGACGATTTTTCTTGACGAAGTGGGCGACATGTCTCCTTCCCTTCAGGTAAAGTTGCTTCGGGTACTTCAGGAAAAAGAGTATGAACCATTGGGAGCAACCAGTCCCAGGAAGACA
>JASEIE010000337.1 GCA_030024065.1 Thermodesulfobacteriota bacterium | reverse complement strand
CGGCCCAGGCTCCGCCCAAGAGGGGCTTCTGCCCCGGAGGGAGGGCCTCTGGCCCAGAGGGAGCAGCGGGGCATTATTTCTAACGGGGTAAAAAGAAAGGGGTAAGGGAATGACAGCTCAGAAGATCAGGGTCTGCCTCAAATCTTATGACCATAGACTGCTCGACAAGTCGACGGCTGAGATCGTGGATACGGTTCGGAGAACCGGAGCGAGTGTCGCAGGTCCCATTCCCCTTCCAATAAAGATCAATCGCTATACCGTGTTGAGATCGCCCCATGTGGACAAGAAATCGAGGGAGCAGTTCGAAATCCGGACCCATAAACGCCTTCTCGACATCATCGAACCCACGCAACAGACCGTTGATGCGCTGATGAAGCTCGATCTGGCAGCTGGGATCGATGTGGAAATCAAACTATAATCCTCCTCTCCGCCCTTTATTAAAGGGAAGAAAGGGGATTCAGGATAGAAAAAATGAAACAGACGCTGGGAATTATCGGTAAGAAAATAGGGATGACCCAACTCTTCCTGGAGGATGGTTCCGTCGTCCCAGTCACGGTGGTCGAGGCCGGGCCTTGCTGGGTGGTTCAGAAGAAGACAAAACAGAGGGATGGCTACGACGCCCTCCAGATCGGTTTCCATTCGAAGAACGAAAAGAGGGTGAGCAGGCCTCTCTCCGGCCATTTCAAAAAGGCGGGGGTCGGACCGGTCTACTATTTAAAAGAATTCCGCGTTGAGAACACCGAGGGGTATGAACCGGGCCAGGAGATCAATGTCAATCTCTTTAAACCCGGCGATGTCGTGGATGTGACAGGTCTCAGCAAAGGGAAGGGGTTTACCGGTGTGATGAAGCGGCATGGATTTCATGGTTCACCGGGATCTCATGGCACCCACGAATATTTTCGACATGGGGGGTCGGTTGGTTCAGCCACTTATCCACACCATGTCTTCAAAGGTATGAAGATGCCGGGCCAACATGGAAATCGGAAGGTGACCCTTCAAAATTTAAAGGTGATGGATATCAGGGAAGATCAGAACCTCATCCTTCTTCAGGGAGGCATTCCCGGAAGTCATCGTGGGTGGGTCCTCATTCGAAGCGCCACAAAAAAGAGGAAGGGTTCCACTGAAACCTCCGCTTAAGGAAGGAAATGGATGAGCACATTAGCCGTCTATGACATAAACAACCAGAAGGTGAGGGAGATCGAACTGAACGACCGGATCTTTAATGCGAAGATCAACCCTTCCCTCTTCCATGAGACTGTCCGGAGCCATCTCTCCTCCCGCAGGCAAGGAACTGCAGCCACCAAGAACAGGGCCCTTGTCCGGGGAGGAGGAGCAAAGCCCTGGAAACAGAAAGGAACCGGAAGGGCCCGGGCCGGGACGCGACGATCCCCCCTCTGGAGAGGAGGAGGGATCGTCTTCGGCCCTATGCCGAGAGACTATTCCTTCTCACTCCCCAAAAAGGTGAGGAGGGCAGCCCTCTTGGCAGCGCTCAGCCTGAAATGCCAGGAAGGCAAACTGATTCTTCTCGAAAATTTTCCTCTCGATGGGTTTAAGACCCGCCAGGTTCTCGAAATCTTAAAGAGGTTTGAGGTCGAAGATGGACTCATTGTGACGGATGACAAACATCTCTTTTTGGAGCGATCGGCCCGCAATCTTCCCGGAATCGATGTCCTCCGTTGCGACAGCCTCAATGTCTATGACATCTTAAACCATGAATACCTGATTCTGTTAAGTCCAGCCGTTGAAAAGATAGAAGGGGTGTTTGGATCATGAAGGAACCGCAGAAGATTATACGAAAGCCTCTGGTCACCGAGAAAGGCACCCGTCAGAAAGACGAGAACCATCAGTACTTTTTCGAAGTTGACAGGGGCGCCAATAAGATCGAGATTCAGTTGGCTGTTGAACACCTCTTCAAAGTGAAGGTCGTCAACGTCCGGACCTTAAATGTTCTGGGCAAGGTGAAACGTCTGGGAAGGAAATTTGGAAAGAGGCCCGATTGGAAGAAGGCCATCGTCACCCTGAAAGAAGGGGAGCGTATCGACTTTTTCGAAGGAGCCTAATAAGAAGAATTTCGGATTGCGGATTTCGGATTGCAGATTTGAAAATCTAAAATCTAAAATCTAAATTAAAATGGAGTGAAGTGATGGGTGTCAAAAAATTTCGACCAACCTCTCCCGGAAGGAGATTTCAGACCGTCTCTACCTTTGAGGAGATCACCTCCACCACACCGGAGAAAAGTCTCCTTCTTCCGTTGAAAAAGAGCGGGGGAAGGAACTGTTATGGAAGGGTCACCGCCTGGCATCGGGGCGGGAGGCACAAGAGGATGTACCGGATCATCGATTTCAAAAGGGATAAGAGGGAGATCCCGGCCAAAGTGGCTTCCATTGAGTATGATCCAAACAGATCAGCTCGAATCGCACTGCTCCACTACGCCGACGGTGAGAAACGATATATCCTCGCACCGGATCAACTGAAGGCCGGAGATCAGGTCGTTGCGAGCCCTGGCGCCGATATCAAACCCGGCAATGCCCTTCCCTTAAAAAATATTCCAACAGGGACACAGATCCACAATGTGGAGTTGAAGATGGGAAAGGGAGGGCAGATCATCCGGAGCGCAGGCACCTCCGGTCAATTGATGGCAAAGGAAGGCAAATATGCCCATCTCAAACTCCCCTCGGGTGAAGTCCGGCTGGTCCTTCAGGGTTGCTATGCCACCATCGGACAGGTGAGCAACTTCGAGCATGAAAATATCTCTCTTGGAAAGGCTGGAAGAAACAGATGGCTGGGCTGGCGTCCCGTGACCCGGGGGGTGGCGATGAATCCCGTTGACCATCCTCTCGGTGGAGGCGAAGGAAAGAGCTCTGGAGGCCGCCATCCCTGCACTCCGTGGGGCGTTCCCGAGAAGAAGACACGCAAAAATAAAAGGACAAACAAATATATCCTGAAAAGGAGAGATTGATGGCCCGGTCGATTAAAAAGGGGCCCTTTGTGGATGCCCATTTGAAGAAAAAAGCAATGGAGGCCCGAGCGACGAGGGAAGGAAGGGTGATCAAGACCTGGTCCAGGCGATCCACCATCATTCCTGAGATGGTCGGTTTAACTTTTGCCGTCCATAATGGCAAGAAATTTATTCCGGTTTTCGTCACGGAGGAGATGGTGGGTCATAAGCTGGGGGAATTCTCTCCCACCCGGATCTTCCATGGCCATTCCGGAGACCGAAAAACAAAGGTCAAGGGAAAGACTCCATAAAGAAGAAGGTTGAAGGAAATGGAAGTCAGTGCAAGATTGAGATTTGTACAAATGTCACCTCAAAAGGCAAGATTGGTGGCTGATCTGGTACGGGGCAAAGGGTCAGAGGAGGCCATGAACATTCTGTCGTTCACGAAGAAAGCGGCAGCCAGGGTGATCAGGAAGTTATTAAAATCAGCCATTGCCAATGCCAATCAGAAGAAGACACTCCATATCGACCATCTTTACATCAAGAAGATCGCGGTGGATCAGGGGCCGACCTCGAAAAGGTTTACCCCACGGGCCCTGGGGCGGGCGACCACGATCCGGAAGAGAACGAGCCATATCACTATCGTCCTCGATGAAAAGTGAAAGGAGGCGAACGCTTGGGCCAGAAAGTTCATCCAATAGGTTTTCGGCTGGGGTTCATCAAAAACTGGGATTCCCGATGGTTTGCGGAGAAAGACTATTCGCAACTTCTCATCGAGGACATACGAGTCCGGGACTATTTGAAGAAAAAACTCCACCATGCCGGCGTCTCAAAGATTGAGATTGAACGGGCAGCCAGTAAAGCAAAAAAAGCCAAGGTCTCCATATACACTGCCCGACCAGGAATCATCATCGGCAAAAAGGGTATCGAGGTGGAGAACCTCAGAAAAGAACTCCAGAAGATGACCCAGAAAGAGATCTTTATTAACATACAGGAGGTCAAAAGAGCAGAGATCGATGCCCAATTGGTCGCCGAGAATGTCGCACTTCAACTGGAACGGCGGGTTGGATTTCGAAGGGCGATGAAAAAGGCCGTGTCCTCCGCCATCAAACTGGGGGCAAAGGGAATTAAAATCTCCGTCGCCGGAAGACTGGGGGGATCGGAGATGGCCCGCCAGGAGCGGTACCGCGAGGGTCGAGTTCCGCTGCATACCCTTCGGGCAGACATCGACTATGGTTTGGCTGAAGCGAAGACCACCTATGGGATCATCGGGGTGAAGGTCTGGATCTTCAAGGGCGAGGTCTTTCCGACAAGAGAGGGAGAGGAACGAGCATCCTAAGACAACGATAATTCTGGAATCATGGAATCTGTGATTCAGACAGTAAGACTATAGACCTCAGACGTTAGACTGAAGAGTAGAAATAGCCAGAGATGACACAAAGATAAAGGAC
>JASEIE010000336.1 GCA_030024065.1 Thermodesulfobacteriota bacterium | reverse complement strand
CTTTTGATTATTGGAATTTGGTGATTGGTTATTATTTGGTTATTGGCCTGCCTGCGCGAAGCCGCTTCGGCGAAGGCAGGTGCTTGGAAATTGGTAATTCTTCAAAGTGTCTCTAAGCGTCACCTTAATCCATCCTTCTTGGAATAAATCTTACAGAGTAGTACCCTAAGGTTGGTGGCACCCATGGCTGGATCGCAGGTGGCTGGATCATTATCTGTCAATAGATTGATATTCGAATCCCTCCATCCATGCCCAGGAGAATCCTTTTCAGGAAACCACCAGGCATGCTGGGCTCCGATCACCCGAGGGTCAATCCCCAGAGTCAATTTGGCCCGCTGGAGGCACTGACCACGGGGGGATTCAATCATCACCCAGTCCCCTTCCTTGATCCCTTCTTTTTCTGCAGTCTCAGGATGGATTTCAACATACGGCTCAGGCAGAAGCTCCCTCAGCCAGGGGATTTGCCGTTGCTCTGAGTGAAAGAAGGCAGTGGGTCGCATCCCCGTGATCAGAATATAAGGATAATCCTTCAAGAGATCGGGCTGACTTACGGGAGATTCAGGAGGTTCTCGAAATTGAGGCAGGGGATCGTATCTCCATTCTTTCATCCTTGTGGAATAGAGCTCAACCTTTCCCGTTGGAGTGGAAAAACCTTTCTTCAAATATTTTCGGTATTCCATCTTGCCCCGGAGAAAACCAATCTTTGCGAACTCCTCAAATTTCAAACCGGAGGGTCCAAGAATTGCATCTAAAGCACCGTGAATGGTAGGCCACCAATGTTCTCCCTGCCCCATCCGGTTTCCCAACTCAAGAAGCATCTCATGATCTGACTTGCACTCTCCCACCTGAATCACTTTCTGACGGGCCAACACATATCCATGCCTCTTCCAGAATTCTGCCACATAATCCATCTCAAGCCAGGTGGCCGCTGGAAGAACAATATCAGCCAATTCAGCGGTTGGTGTTAAGAAGAAGTCTGAGACAGCGAGGAACTCAACCTTCTTCAATGCTTCATAGACCATTGAGGCATTGGCCCGTGTGATGACCGGATTGGAAGAGATCAGAAGGGCCATCTTGACGGGATAGGGTTTTTCATAGAGGATGGCATCCCAGATAAACCTTGGATTGAGTATGGCAAACGCATCTGCGAGCCTGAAGACATCTCCACCTAGCCGTTTTTTTCTCTGCTCTGGAGAAAGGAGCCGATGAGCTCCGAATTGGCTTGCATTCATCGTAGGAGGAGGAACATAAAAGACCATCCCTCCAGGGACATCAAGATTGCCTGTGACAGCGGCCAGGGCGATGAGAATTCGGTTATTATCCACACAGTTGATCGACTGTTCAATGGCTACGCCCCACTGAATGCAGGCAGGCCTGGTCGTTGCAAAGAGTCGGGCCGCCTCTCGAATCTTTTCTTCAGGAACCCAGGTAATCTCTGAAACCCGTTTCAGTGGGTATTCCATCACCCGATCCACAAACTCTTTCCAACCATGAACCCAATTCTCAACAAACTCCTTACCATAAAGTCCTTCTTCAATAATGACATGGAGCATCCCCAGCGCCAGAGCCACATCAGTCCCCGGACGGAGCTGAAGCCAGAGGTCGGATCGGTCCGCTAATTTGGTGAACCGGGGATCGACCACGATCAGTTTCGCCCCTTTGGCCAGGGCGTCGGAGAGATAGACCCCTTTGTATTCATCGGGATTGGAGACAATCGCGTTATTTCCCCAGACCATAATGCATTTGGGATTTCCCTCGTAATCGCAGACCGGCAGGTTTCCACAGGTAACAAGGGAAATAGAGACACGCGGTCCATAACACATATGGCCGGCTGTAACGACATTGGGTGTTCCCAATAGATTGGCAAACCTGTAAATGAAGGCCTCATTGTCCCGGCCTGTCCCATAGCCAAGGACGATGGACTCAGCCCCATACCGGTTTATAAACTCATTCATTTTTGAGGTGAGGATATCATAGGTCTCATCCCACGAGATCCTTTCCCACTTGCCTTCTCCTTTGGCTCCTTTCCTTTTTAAAGGATGGAGCAACCGGTCCGGATGATAAGCAAGTTGAATGGAGGCAATCCCCTTGGGGCAGAGGGTTCCCCTGCTGATCGGGGATTCTGGATCGCCTTCAATTCTTATGACCTTATCATCCTTCACGTGGACCAAAACTCCACAACCGCCATGACAGATCCGGCAGTGACTTCGAACGATTCTCTCACCTGATGTCTGAAGAGATCCCATCATCATCTCCTATAAAATAGTTTCATCTCGTTTGTTCTTATAATAGAAAAAGGAGGGAAGTTCAATTGGGAAGTGAAAAAAGGAAATGAACCTTAACGTTGCATAAAAAGGGAGGTAAGTGTGCTTACAAACCTTTACAATTGCGGATTATTTTATCGTTTATGGGTAACATACGATGTCACCTGAGGTGGCCTTTGGATTTTGCTTGAAAACGGAATAGCCAAACGTTTAAATGTGCCGCTGTAAAGGTTTGGGAAGCTTCGGCTTCCCGTGTCCGCCCAGCACACCCACCTCCCTTTTTATGTAATTTTTATGCAACTGTGAGGTGAAATGTCATCCGCTCTGGCGGGGAACGACCCCGACCCGAAGCATCACTTCGCCATATCCAGAACAATCGACCCCGACATCGGGGCAGCGGACCTCATGCATAAAATGGAATTGATTGGGATCGAGACCCTCACTTAATCGTTCATTGATAAGGGCCACAGGAATGGTCAATTGAGAGATGAGATAGACACACATTCGTTTTGGGCAAAGCTTGCTGATAAAATTTCCGTCCACATCCATTATAAATTTGTCACCGATCTTGTAGCCTGAATTGCAATGCCTTGATTTAACAACTTCAGCCTCAATGGTATATTGGGGGGAAGCCTGAGATAAACGTCTCACGTGGCGCACTCGGTAACCCCTTTCTTTGAACTTTTCAAGATCGTCCTCATGATATCCCACCCTTTCACCATATCGTTTCAATATTTCTTCATTCTTTTCCATCCGATCCTCCTTAGCGAAAATCAAGAAAATTGAAGCGTTATCATATAACGACATTCTTTTCCCAAAACCATCATACATTTACCCAATGGCGGGGCAAGTTCATATTCTAATTCCTGGGCGTCAATCCAGCCTTGAATCCTTGCGAGAATTCCGCATTCGTATTGATCCTTGATCCCTGCCCTCACAATGTTTTCATAAGCGAAACATCTTTTCAAATGTATTTCATATGATCGATGATCGAGGGCCTTGATGTCATATTCGGCGAGACCAGAACCATAAAGTGCGAAGGCTGCCTTGTTGAAAGTAAGGTATTCTTCTAAATCTTTTGCCGGGGATAAGGCTAAAGTTTTCATGAACCGCTTCATTTCCACTTGGCCTAATTCCCGACACACCATTTGATTCAATCGGTTCGCCGCATCGATGCCAAAATGTTCTGCCACGGCCATAAACCACCTGGCATCGTGTGACATCCACCCTTTGATCAGAAGGTCTTTCTGGGTATCAAAGGATAATTCCTTTCCAATTTTCACAATCATCCTCCACAGCAAACCGTACAAGGATCAACACCGAATTTTCGAGTGGGATATTTGTCATGGCGTTCTATCTCGTCAAATTCGTCTCTAAACTCAAAAAACATTAACCAAAGATTAATGCGCCTTTTTCAATCAGCCCGCTCATATTCTTCCAATATATTTTTGATGAATTCCTCACGTTGTTCCATTTCTCCCTCATCCATTCAACTGTTTATTCGCACCCATTTTTAGGTTCACAGATCAAAACATTTCTCTCATCCGTTTCAAAAGTGCATTTCTCTTCTAGAATAGTCTTTAGCTTCTTGCGGGCCCTGTGAAGCCTCACCTTCACATTTTCAACAGTGATTCCCAGGATCTCTGCCATCTCCTGTTGGCTGAACTCCATCATATCGGAAAAGATAATCACTTCCTGTAACGATCTAGGAAGCAGAAGGATCTGGTCCTGAACACATTCTCCCATCTGGCGCTGTTCCAATTTTTTTTGAATATCCAGTCCTTTTTGAATTAATGCTTCTTTAAAATCTTCCATCTCCTCCTGGTCAATTCTTTCTTCTTCACGTGATCTCTTCAACTTTCGGAAATAGTCCTGGCAGAGGTTGTAGGCGATGCGAAATATCCAAAAGGATAATTTTGAGGGATCTTTTAGGTTTTTTAAATTATTTTGAATTTTTAAAAATGTTTCCTGGATTAAGTCATCCGCCACCCATTCATCCTTGACGAGGGCCAGGATAAACTTCCTTACCTTAGCGTAGTACTGATCATAGATATCCCAAAATTCCATCTTTAAATCCTCAGCATGCTGAAAAAGTCTTTTTAACCTTGCATAGGTCATTCCTGCGG
>JASEIE010000335.1 GCA_030024065.1 Thermodesulfobacteriota bacterium | reverse complement strand
CGAGTAGATGTTTCTTGTTTTCATTACTACTCATCACAAAAATCCGTCATGAGCCTCTTTGTCTATCTGGTCCATTTCGTTGGAAATAAACCTTTAACTGAAAAATGGAAGCCTTACGCGAAATCGGCTTCCCGGCAAGGTAATATCATTTCATGTTGTGCCCAATCAACGTGGTTCTTGGGCACGATCCGGCCAGTCAGGGGGTTCGGACCTTAGGGCTGAGGGTTCAAAGAGTAATGCGCTGTCTGAGGACTCATTACAGACGACCGAATAGCCTGGCGAAAGTTACTTAAAAATTAAGTCACGAAAGTTTAAAATCGTTTGACCGAAAAATTCAGTCAGAAGGTTTGACATTGAAATTTCAGCAAGATTCATGAATCAGCCTGAGTTTCTAATATTCTTAATCACTTTGGCTGGGATACCTGTTGCCGTAACATTATCAGGAATATTATGTTTAACAAAACTAAAAGCTCCCACAATAGAATTCTCTCCAACAGTTACACTTATCATGATGACACTGGGACCTCCTATTCAGCAAATCCTGCTTAAGACAACTTTCCCTTCTCTATTATCGATTGTTAAAAGGTATTCAAAACCTTTAAATCCCATTTGATTATTTATGATTTTTGGAAAGCTCTCTGTGGGGAACTTTGGATTACTTTTGGCTAACGGTCTTCAACCTTGACAATACCTTGCGGCATAATTCTTCTGAAATCCATATATCGCCTCTAACAATAATCGTATTAACAATAGCTCGTACTTCAAGAAGGTTAAGCAGTCCTTTACGATAGGCTTGGATGAGAACACCTAAGGTCCCTTTTACAGGTAGGCCACGTGCTTGTGCTTCTTCGCGTACTCTCAAATCATCAAACAGGACCAGGTCGGCTTTGTCACGTAAAGCAATGTATAAGGTTTGCTTTTCGCCTAAATCCAGCGGAAGAGATCCAATATCAGATGGTAGCTCGACATCGCTGACTTCGACGACGATTAGATGCCCCCTTTGAATTGCTAATTGAACAAGGAATGCATCGGAATATCCTCGTTCACTCCCTTGCGCTACAACTTCAGTAAAAACGGCTGTCGGAAGCTTGACCTGCCCATAAAGGCGTGGCAACAACTCCAGCATGCCCAGCTTTCCCAATGCCATCAGTGGTCCGGAGTTCACAATAACAATCACGCTGCCTCTTCCTCTGCCATCTTTTCGGACCAGCGGGGAAACACTCCGAAAGCCTTCGCCTGCCGAACCATTTCCTGTTCTGACAACCCGGTCAACTCAGCTGCCCGCCCGAATGACACCAGGCCTCGTTGGTATAGGAGGAGGACTTCCTGGATCTTGATCTGCGATAAGCCTAAAAGGAGCAGTTCACCTAATCTATCTTTGTATGATTCTAACTCCGCCAGCTTTTCATCAGAAATTTCGACAATCGTCTTTGCCATTATCCAAATCCCTCCTTTCCGCAAACTAACTTCATTTACACTTTTTATACACTGAAAAGCTCCAATTTACAATCTCTTTCACATTCTTCAGGAGGTTTTATGGCAGGATATACTGAATCCCGGCTTTTAATTGCTCGGCAACTCGAAGGGCAAAAGCATGCCTCACCCCGATCTTTTCGCACATCTCCTACTCAGAGGCATCCACATGAGGCCCGAGCGTAGTAATCCGATTTGAATTGTAAGTTTGAAGGAGCAGTTCACGTTCACTACCATCAAGGTGAGGAGGAGAGAGATAGATACGTTTCATAAGAACTTGATGTAAGAACTAGCCAAAGATATTTAAAATTTTCCTTATTTAATCTCCTCCCCCTTCGATGGGGGAGGATGAAGGTGGGGGTGGACAAAACTAATTTGGTCCCCCTCCCCTCAATCCCCTCCCACTTGTGGGTAAAGATTAGTTGCTAAAGGGGGGTATTTCGGTCGGGAATATATCGACAATCTTTTGTCGATGTTGTTGCGCTAAGTGCCTAAAGCCGTTGTACCGGTTGACTGAAAAATGAACGCCTCTGAAGTCGGCTTCCCGGCAAGGTAATATCATTTCATGTTGTGCCCAATCAACGTGGCTTCTTGGGCACGATCCGGCCAGTCAGGGAATTAGAAATATTTCTCAAAGCCTTAATGTCTCGATCCTTCGGCAGGCTTCATCCAGAGCGGGGTCTTCTTTGGCGAAACAGAAACGGGCCAGATTTTCGCCACCCTCATCATGATAAAATGCTTCTCCCGGAACACAAGCCACTTTAGCCTTTTCCAATAAATACATGGCTCGTTCTTTGCTGCTATTTCCAGGCAACCGCGAGATATCAGCTAAAATATAATAAGCCCCGCTGGGGACATATGGTTCCAGACCTGCTTTGGATAAGGCATTGCAGACCGGTTCCTAATATATTCGAGATCCATTTCCAATTACCGAAGATCATATTTTAGGCGAAGAAAAGTCATCACCGTTCGATATACATACTCCGCTTTCTCCATCGCATCTTTAGCATCTTCCTCATTATATTGTTCTGATGGAATCCAAATGGGCAAATCTGGTCGGCCAAAAAAAGGATATTCGGTCCTGGTCCCCTCTTTCTCAAGTGCAGAAGCGGCAACCCCTATCTGATCCACCTCTGCTAAATCTGAAAAGGTCGCTACAAAATCAGGGGAAATTATGTGTTGCCTGGTAATAATAATATTACGCAATGCCAGCGCTGCCTTAAGAATCTTTTCCGTTGCATGTTGACAATGAACAATGGCCTGACTATATTCCTTGCCTACCAGTAACAATCTGGCTGACCGAAGGTCCGCTTCGGCCTCCTTAATAAATGCTTGTGCGATCTCCTTATTGCCAGGCAATCTCTGGCACCTCCCATTTGTGTTCGGCCAACTTGCGGACTCCACGCCTAACGATCATATCTTCTAAGTTTTTCATCTCGTTTTGGAAGAATCCTTTTCGATCAAACAGACAACGATAACCCTCACGGATTTCTAATAATAAAGGATTAATATTATATATCGCCAATTGCATCTCTCCCGGTTCAACTAAGATAACCTGAAGCGGTATGCCCCAATTAAGTCCCAATCTCTCGAGGGATAATTCAAAAGCGCTTCTTTCTCTCCATCCCTTTGGTAAATTTTTAACAATCAGCAATAAATCGATGTCCGAATGATCATGAACCTCTCCTCCAGCAAAAGAACCAAACACCACGATCGATACCAGATCTTGGCCCCACCGCTCCCTTGACTCTTTTATAATTTGATGAATAATAGGCTCGATCGTTTTAATAGATCTCTGTGCCATGTGCTCCCATCCGGTTTGATTGCCTTCTTGAATTTATTAATATTATACCCTATTTAAAATCAAAATGTTAAAAATTATATAACATTCCATTTTCGATTCACCTTTTAACAGTTAACGCTTATTGACATAACTCAACAAGATTATCATTACATGGAGCCAAGAGCTGGTTGCGTGTGATCGCCGTACCAATTGCGCAAGCAAACAGGAGACGATGAAACAGTTGGGGCCCCCAATAGCGTCGGTTGAATCGATAACAAGCCTCGGAAAGGTACCGCTGAAGATGTTTTGTAGAGACTCCACGATGGGGCCCACGGAAGACTGCTTTGGCATTGGAAACAAAACGGTTTGTTTTCCCCCTGGAGAAATAATTTCCTTCAGGGTAAGTTACTTGTTGAGTTATGTCAATAAGCATTTAACAGTTTTTTCCTGAAACAACATACCAGATCGCCCCAAATAAAATCTTAATATCGAGCCAAAGCGACCATTTTTCTATATATTCTAAATCAAGCTTTACCCACTCATTAATACTCCGGGGTTCCCCGCGGACATGCCATAGACAAACAGCGCCAGGTTTGACACTGAGTTTTTTACGCTGCCATTCATTAAACTGCCCCCAGTCGTAAGTCAATACTGGCCTTGGACCGACCAGACTCATATCACCTTTAAGGATACTCCAGAGACGAGGAAGTTCATCCAGGCTAAACTTACGAAGCATTCTACCTATCGGATTCACCCGAGGATCATCTTTTATCTTGAATACAGAACCTGTGGCTTCATTTTGGTTCAAGAGTTGGTTTTTAGTTGACTGAAAAATTCCGTCAGCTTCTCTGGTGTCATTGGAGTCGGGCTACGGCGTAGATGACTTTGTATTCAGAGTTAGGTATGTCATGAGGAATAGGTACAGGTGGAGTGTATTCGGCCATACCATCCTTAATCTCATTGGGCAACGGTATCAATTTACCCCGTTAGAAATAATGCCCCGCTGGAATTTCTAACGGGGTTTACCGAAAAAGATTCTTTTAAAAAATTCCTTCCCTTTCATTGTCTTTGGAATGAGATGGAGAGCGACTGCAGTTTTTCTAATGCTCTTGTCTTGTTTCCCTCGTTTGCTTGGG
>JASEIE010000334.1 GCA_030024065.1 Thermodesulfobacteriota bacterium | reverse complement strand
GCCCGCCCTGGAAACGTCAATCCATTGCCTCTCGACTAAATTCTTCAATTGCCTCATTATATGAAAATATATTTTTCTATGACCTGATCTAACTGAAGACTCTTTGTAAGCCAAGGACTCTTATTTTCTTTTGAATCCGATCCTTATCTGTGAGGTAAAGGCCAAGTTTTTTCATCCGCTCAAAATAGACAGAACCAGATAAAATAAACACCTCACTGGTTTCTCTCCTTTTTTCTAAATGATAATGAACATAGGAAAGAAAGTCTCCAATAGCCAATTTATCTATCCTTTCAAGCAGGAAGATATCTTCACCTGCTGACCTGGCTGTGAATGCTGCTTAGCCTGACCAACCTCCTCCAATGATGACGATTGAGGCCAATGATTTTCCCTTTTCCTGCTTTTAAACTTTAAAGGGTGCGCTGAGGAGACGCACCTCTCACTTTTAATATCACGAATGAAATGAGCTCTAAATGGGCTTCAGCCTCTCAATGATAAACATTAAATCTTTTAAGTAGGAGGCCTGTTCGTTGCAAGATGACGACCTCCGTCTACATTGAGTATGATACCCGTAATCCATGAGCTTAGGTCAGAGGCCAGAAAGAGCGCTGCATCAGCAATATCCTTTGGTTTACCGTTTCTCTGAAGAGGGTGAAGAGGACGCCACTGATCATACCGTTTCTGGATCCACTCCTCCCCAAAAAGAGATCCCTTGCCTTGTCACCAAAGCCTCGCCTTCAGCTAAACCATTGCATATGCTTCTTCCTTGAAATACGGCTGACATCCTAATCCTCCCATTTACCAGGAGTTGGCCTTCTCGGTTATCTGGTAAGTGCATTCCATAACATGGGGTCTTGCCAGTTATAGCTGCTGCCATCGCCGAAATGTCCATCTCCCTATTGGTTCTGGCTCCGAAATAGGAATTGACAAAACATACCACAGAGGTCTCTACATAAGCGAGATGGCCTCCGTAAGAATGAATCGATCCTGTGAGGTAAGGGATACAGGTCCAGGTAGGAACTGCTCCCAGCCTCATTAATGCATTCACAGACTTTATCTGATTGCGTGCAAAATCTTCAGAAATCCCAAGACGTTGCCAGCCCTCGATATCTATGGAAACCGGATCAGTAATCGTCTTCACCTTGAACCGAATCCCTGAATCTGCCAATCGGGTTAAGAACTCCATGCCCAAAGTTCCGCTAAGGGAAAAATTCTGAGTGCTGGCAAGCATGACTTCATTCACTTCAACAAAATCCTGTGCCTGATTGGTCTCATAAATTTTGACCATGACCTCCAGGATTTTCCTTGCTTCATCTCCAAAATCTCCAGCTAAAATTGACTTTTCATAATCGGACAATTTCATACAAATCGCCTTTCAGTATTTAAAAGAAGGCAAAAATATTTATTTGCCGAATAGATGTTAACTCGGAGGGCATTATGATGTTTGGAGGGTTATTAGCAAGGCAAAAAGCCTGTTAAACCTCTTCCTCTTCCAATAGTGCCTTGGGAACGCGTTTCATGAACTTTATGGATATCACCAATACCACCACGGCTAATATGAAGAACCCAATAGTAATGGGGCGATGGAAAAAGATGGTAGGACCACCCATGGAAATGGATTGCCGCAACGATTGCTCCAACATCGGTCCTAAAATGAAACCTAAAATCAGAGGGGCCATTGGCCAATGGGTCTTTCTCATTATATAACCTACTACACCCGCTCCGACAGCCACCCAGACATCAAACATGGTGTTACGGGGAGAGTAGGCTCCCACTATGCAAATCGCCAAGATCGCTGGCCCCAAATATTTATAAGGGATGGTGGCGATGCGTGCCCAAAGTCCCACTAAAGGTAAATTGAGAATTAATAACACAATATTTCCTATATACATACTTCCAATGACTGTCCAGACAAACGTCTTATTCGCCGTGAAAAGTACTGGGCCGGGCTGTAACCCATACAGCATTAATGCGGCCAATATAATGGCCGGAGAAGGCCCCGTTGGAATTCCAAAGGCCATGAGAGGTAGAAATCCAGCCTGGGCAGTAGCATTGTTTGCTGCTTCAACTGATGCAACGCCCTCAATGACACCAGTGCCAAACTTCTCTGGATATTTAGAAACCTTCTTTTCTAAATCATAGGCCAAGAAACCGATGACCCCTGGAGTTACACCAGGTAATATTCCCAGTGGGAATCCCAATAATGTCCCACGAACGCACGCTATAAGTCCTTTCTTTAGTTCTTTACCTCTTGGCATCATCTTCCCAATCTTACCTTTGTAAATCGCAACTAGACCTGCTTCTGCATTCAACAGAACTTCTCCTATCCCAAAGAGTCCTACACAGACTGGAACAAGCTCAAACCCTCTCATCAGCCCAGTTATCCCATAATGAAAACGTGTAGTTCCAGTCAATGGATCTACACCTACAGAAGCAAGAATGATGCCTGCCAATCCAGCTCCTAATCCTTTTGTGATGGAGGGGCCAGAAAGACTAACCATGGCTGTCATGCTGAAAAATATGAGCCCGAAGTACTCTGGAGGCCCAAATCTAAGGGCATGTTTTGCAACCCCTGGACCGATAATGGAGAGCATTACGGCCCCAAAGGTACCGGCCATGAATGAACCGACGGCCGATATCCATAATGCCGGTCCAGCTCGACCCTGTTTCGTCATGGGAAAACCATCAAAGCATGTTGGAACAGAGCCCACTTCGCCCGGAATATTGACTAATATACTCGTTGTAGATCCTCCATAAGCCGCTCCATAATACAACCCTGCTAACATGATAATCGATCCAAGTGGGTTCAAGTACATGGTAATTGGCAACAAGATCGATAAAGTCGAGGCTGGTCCCAAACCAGGTAATACCCCTACTAAGGTTCCTAAGACACAACCAATAAAACAGTAAAGGAGATTATTCGGGCTTAATACATTTATGATTCCATAAATAAGATCCATTTTTTGACACCCCCATCTTTAATAGCCAAAATTCATTAAAAGAGAAGCCCTCTTGGAAATACCATACTGCAATATTTGACAAAGACGAAATAATAAGCCCCGCTGACAATAATACTCAGAATAATATTGAAAAGCCAAGATTTAATTCCGATAACCCAAAATTCGAGTACGAAAAAAATGAAGGTGGACACTAAATAGCCCAAGAAATTAATTAGGATGAGATAGAGTCCCAAGGCAGCAAAGGAACCAAACAAACGAAATCTCATTTCCCTACTGACTTCTTCCTTTTCTATACTTTTTGGCAACTTTATTAAATGAGCGATAATATAGGCAATACCTGTCGCCATCAAGCCAAGGGTTATTGCAAGAAGATAATATCCTGGCCCCAAAACGTCGTAGAGTGTGTGGGGGTCTTTATAGATAATTAAACGTAATGATTCAATCAAACTCACAATACTGATACCTATGAGCAATAATCCTTCTATCCATACTCTTAGCTTCATAGCTGTTTCCCCTATAAAAGTAGTTTATTCTCCGCCCCATTGGGTCAGGCTCTATCATCCCAACAGGTCCTTAGAGGATATGGGTTATGCATGATCTTGCGAGATCTCTTCCCATCCATTGTCGCCTGAATCATACATCCTTAGCATTTCATTTGCCTTTTTTCAGTCCTAACTCTTTAAAATATTTTTCAGGGACGTCTTCGGTACTCTTGTAATAATATTGGTAGCAAGGTCCCTCGGGGTTATCTGACCTTTCATAAATCCATGTCGGATGAGGAGCCCCTCTTTCTACACTTATAATGGAATTCTGGGCACAATGAACACAATAATAAGAGACACGCGATCTATTCCATGACTCTGGAAAAGACTTCTTCATTCTTCCAACATTTCCATCTAATTTCTTCAGCTCTTCACGCATCAAACGGCCGCCGGAATTGCATGGATCGAGCTTCAACACAAAGCGTTCCTTCTCTTCAGTTAAGCTGATATGAGAATGATGAGCTCTATGGATCATTGCTTTATGGCGAACAGCATCTTCTGGACCCATGTTCAGCATTCTTTTTTGATCTTGCTCCAAATGGTCGTGTCGGAATCGTAACGCCTTGACCACCTCCTCATCACCAAATTTCTCTCCGATATAGGCCAGCAATATCAAGACAAAATTGACCATTGTATCGTGAGCATGCTTCGCTTCTTTCTCCATCACCTTGACACATTCTTTTGCCTCTTCGATATCTCCTCTTTCTAATGCCCTCAGTACCTTATCAAGATTGGACAGGCTCAGTTCTTCTAACTCTTTTTTATTCATTTTACCCCTTTACGACTAATCTCTACTTCACCCCCCACAATGTGTTCACTTCTTCAACTTCTTTGATTCAAAAACAGCCCCTCTTTAAGGTTTTTTAAAAAAACCATCTCTAAAACCCTTTTTCAAT
>JASEIE010000333.1 GCA_030024065.1 Thermodesulfobacteriota bacterium | reverse complement strand
CCTGGCAAACACCTTTCAGTCCCCAAGGCAGAAATAAGTAGGAAACTCACGCTAGCCATAAGACTAATCTTATTGAATTCAAATTTTTTGTCAAGAAACTATTGACAATTGAAGATGTGACCCCATTAGCTTAGGTGAAGCCGCGGAGTTTTAGGCGGAGGTCGCTGGGGCTGTCGGCGTAGATCATCGCCTTCTCTTCGGAGACGATGCCTTGCCCGACAAGTTCTTTAAGGTGGAGGTCAAACGTCTGCATCCCCTCATGCCTTCCCGATTCCATCACCTTCTTCAACTGCCCCAATTCCCCTTTCTGGAGATATTCCTGAACCAATGCCGTATTGATGAGGATTTCCAGCACCGGAATCCTTCTCCCGGATTCACTCGGGATGAGCCTCTGACTGATGATCGCCCGCAGATTATAGGAGAGCTGCATGAAGACCTGGGGATGGAAGTCACGGGAGAAGAAGTTGAGGACCCGCTCAACCGTCTGGGGCGCATTGGTGGAGTGGAGGGTGCAGAGAACCAGGTGACCGGTTTCCGCCGAATGGAGGGCAAACTCCACGGTCTCGGCATCCCGGAGCTCTCCGATATAGATGACCGTGGGAGCCTGACGAAGGGTGTTTTTAAGGGCCTCTTTAAATGAGAGTGTATCCACACCGACTTCACGCTGGGTCACTACGCTCTTCTTATGTTGAAAGACATATTCAATGGGGTCTTCAACAGTGACGATATGGCCATCCGCTTGAGAGGCCCGATAATCGATCATGGCCGCCATGGTCGTGGATTTACCCGTGCCCGTGGCTCCCGTCACCAGGATAAGCCCTCGTAGAGCAAGGACAAGTTCTCCCAGGAGGGAGGGCAGGTGGAGCTGTTCGAAATTTGGGATTTTCATCTGTATCTGGCGAATGACCGAAGCCACTGTCCCCCGCTGAAAATAGACATTAACCCTGAATCGTCCTGTCTTCGCAAGGGAGTAAGCAACATTGAGTTCCCGTTTTTTTAAAAAAAGATCCCACTGCTCATCGGTAAGGATCTGACGGATGAGCTGTTTGGTCTCTTCGGGTGAAAGAGGATCGGCGGACAAATCCTGAAGTCTTCCTTCCACATTCATGCGTGGCGGCGCTCCGGAGGCAATATAAATATCCGAACCTCCGGCTTGTACCATCTTCTCAAGTAATGCGTTCATCTCAAGCACAGCCATCTTATCTCCAAATGCAAGATGCACGTTGCAAGTTCTTAAATCCAAATTCCGCAATCCGAAATCCGCAATTGATCATCCCCCTCTGACACCGGCAACGCCCGGTCTGCTCATCGGAGCAGTTTCAGTGCTCCGTTCCTCATACAGGTCCGGACTCGAGGCATACATCTTCACCTCCTGGAGGTCCACCTTCCCGGTCATCGCAAGGTTCTTGAGCACTTGATCCATGCTCTGCATTCCGAATTTTTGTGAGGTCTGGATGATGGAGGGAATCTGATGGGTTTTGCCTTCCCGAATTAAATTTTTAGTGGCGGTGGTGGCAATCATAATCTCAAGGGCAGCGATTCGACCGGCGCCGTCCTTCCTTTTCAGTAGAACCTGTGAAATGACCGCCACAATCGCCTCCGCAAACATCACCCGAATCTGCTGTTGCTGCGCAGAAGGAAAGACATCGATCACACGGTCAACCGTTTTAGGAGCATTCATCGTGTGGAGCGTGCCAAAGACGAGATGCCCGGTTTCAGCGGCGGTTAATGCCAGAGAGATCGTTTCAAGGTCACGCATCTCGCCCACCAAAATCACATCCGGGTCTTCCCTCAGGGCGCTCCTTAAGGCATTGGCAAAGGATTGAGTATGGGGGCCTACCTCCCGCTGGTTCACCATGCATTTTTTATGTTCGTGAATAAATTCGATCGGGTCTTCAATGGTGATAATGTGATCTTGCCGATTGGAGTTGATGTAGTCGATCATAGCAGCAAGGGTGGTCGATTTCCCACTGCCGGTTGGCCCTGTGATAAGCACAAGCCCCTTTTTGCGATCACATATTTGCTTCAGTATCTCTTCAGGAAGCCCCAATTCCACCAAGGATTTTATCTGAGTTGGAATATATCTGAAGGCAGCCCCTTCACCCCGTCTTGTGTAAAATGTGTTCGCACGAAAGCGCCCTACGTTTTTCAGTTCAAGGGCGAAATCGAGCTCCTTGTCACGTTCAAGCCGTTTGCGCTGTTCTTCTGTCAGGATGTCGTAGAGGGAGGCGTGAAGGTCCTCCTGAGTGAGCGGAACTGCTTTCCCGTCCATCGGCTGGATTGAGCCGTTGATACGTAACATGGGAGGATTCCCTACAGTGAGATGCAGGTCGGATGCCTTTCTCTCAATGACAGTCATCAGAAGCTGTGCAAAATCGAGTCTTGGCATAGAGACTCCTTCTTAAATCATCTTCCATTGATAGGGTTCGAAGAAGAGCGTTTTAAATCCCGCCTGACGCCAGTCCTGGCGTGTCGAGAGGGCCTCTTTCATTGTCTCAATGGTGGAAAAAGGATGATAAAAAATCGTATGCTGACAATTGCCTGAAAAGAGGTCTCCAGGGGTTTTCTCAAATTCAATTTCACAAAAAAGAAACGGAATGGATGTGGTTCTAAAAATCTCTAAACCATTACGCTTCGTCAACTGGGCCGCTCCCGGAAAATAGATATCTATCTCCCCTTCAACAAAAATCGGAGGAGGAAACTCCGTAAAGCGATCTTCTGCCATAAGTAAGGCATAGCAACATTGCTTGACAAACAGCCTGTCTTTGCTTCCAATAAGTAAATGGCGATGCTTATGGAAAAGTTGCTGAAGGTCCTTGATCAGGCTGGGGATTTGCGGATGGGACTTCGAAAATTCTTCCCATGAGAATTCAGGTGTCTGCTCAATCCGGATCATTTCTCCGTCGAGACAATCGACCTGCATCCATTTGAACACACCCTGCCACTTCGTGGATTCTTTGTGAATAAATAATCGGTTGTCCCTTTGGTACTGACCGAGCCACTCTTTGATAGAGGAATAAATCTCTTCCGGATATTCTTCCAGAAGTGTAAATTTCATGCCTTTTTGGGAGAAGAGGCGGCATAGATGGGGCGTCCTGTAAAGCCAATAGGCATCTCCTTTAGACATCGAAAGAAGGATGGAGATGAAATCGTTCAAAAAACGTTCGGCTGTTGAAATTTTTTCAGATGATGCCGATTCAACGGATACCTGAACAGGCTTTCCTTCAAAGGGAATGATTGGGGAGGGGGGGAGTTGAGCCTTGCTTTCTTGTTGAAACATTTTGAGAATCTCCAGTATCCTTTCGGGTAAAGCGAGATGGATTTGAGCGCTCTTTCCGGGCCTGAGCCCTTTGATGCTTCTGACGACATTGAGGTCCGTGGGGTCCGCCATTGCAAAGTGGATCTCTTCCCCTGTCTCATAGAGAGGAAGGCAGAGAAGTTCTTCAAGGACATCTATCGGGAATTGCCGGATCAGTTCTCGATCCATCATCTCCGGAGAAAGCTCCACATAATTCATCTTCAATTGTTTGCTCAGCACCCAGTAGAGGCGATCCTTATCGAGAATTCCCAGCGAATAAAGGGCTTCGCCCACTTTCATGTTCTCCTCTTTTGCAAGAATCAGGCCTTCCTGCAACTGCTCCTCGGTAATGAACCCCATGTCGACCAGAAGTTGGCCAATATTCCTTTCATGGTCTTCTCTTGCCTTGAGGAGCATTCTGACCCTTGCAATGACTTCCGCTGCATCGATAGGTTTGGAGATAAAATCCGCCGCGCCGGCTTCTATCCCTTTGACTCTCTCTTCCTTTGCCGTTAAGCCGGTGATCATGACCACCGGGATATCCCTGTAACGCTCATCGCCCTTAATCTGCCGGCATAATTCAAAGCCATCCATTTTGGGCATGGTTACATCGGAAAGGACGAGATCAATTCTCCCGCTTCTTATCTTTTCAAGAGCCTCTTCCCCGTTGTTTCCTTTGACGACCTCGTATCCGTCGGGGATAAGAATCCCTTCAAATAACTTTAGAATTTGAGGCTCATCATCCACACAGAGAATCCTCGGCTTCATCTCATCCATCACTCCCTCTCTTTTCCCGTTCGGATTCTGGAGTTCATCGTTCATCGTCTATTGAAGCTGCGTCTACACGACTATTCGACTATCTGACTTCATGACCATCTCCCCATCTCCGCGTCACTGTATTCCTGGATTCCTCACTCCGAACTCCGAACTCCCAACTCCGAACTAAGTTTTATCCAGCACCTCCCGGACCTTTCTCAGCAGATCCTCCAGGTTAAAGGGCTTCTGAAGAAAATGCAGCCCCTTTTCCAGAACACCATGATGGACAATGGCATTGTCCGTATAGCCTGACATATAGAGCACCTTCGCCCCGGGATAGCGGGATGCGAGAGATTC
>JASEIE010000332.1 GCA_030024065.1 Thermodesulfobacteriota bacterium | reverse complement strand
CCGGTTTAAGTAGAAGCCGCCAATGTAAAATAAATTGCACCTTTAAAATCTCTGCTTTCGCGGGAATGACAGTTCTTTTCCATTGTTCAGGGGTGACAAATTCGTTATTCAAAATCAACTTCGGATTTTGCCCTATGTTGCGCCGAGAATGCGGCGACCGATGGTCATCTTGTCGATCTCTTTTGTCCCCTCATAGAGCTCGAGTATCTTGGCTGCCCGGTAAAAGCGCTCAATGGGATAATCATCAAGGTAACCATATCCACCATGGAGCTGAAGGGCCTCATCCACCACCCTGACAGACACATTGCATGCCCACCATTTGGCCATGGCCGAGAGCTGGGTATCGACATTTCCCCTGTCGAGGTTCGTGCAGGCCTTATAGACCAGGGTTCGGGCGGTTTCGATGAGTGTTGCCATCTCAGCGATCTTGAACTGTGTTACCTGAAAAGAGGCAATTGCCTTTCCAAACTGTTTTCTCTTTTTCACATAATTGATCGCCTGCTCCATAGCGCCCTGGGCTAGGCCAACCCCGTGGGCAGCCACATAGGCCCTGGAGTGATCAAAAAATTTCATCAACTGATAAAATCCGTTTCCTTCTGTTCCCACAAGGTTTTCTCCGGGAACCCTCACATTGTTGAAGTAGATGTTGGCCGTATCCGATGCACGGATGCCCATCTTTCGATGGATTCGGTCTGCTCTGTACCCTGGTCTATCTGTTTCCACTAACAAAATACTGTGCCGCTTCGACTTGGAAGTCTCTTCAGGATGGGTGAGACAGTAGACCAGAAGGAAATTGGCTATTGTTCCATTGGTGATCATCACCTTGTTTCCATTGATGACATACTGATCCCCCACCCTTTGTGCTGTGGTTGTGGCAGAGGCGGTATCGCTTCCCGCCTCGGGCTCAGTGATGGAAAAACCCATCATCCAATCCCCTCTGACCAGAGGAGGCAGAAACTTTTTCTTCTGCTCTTCGGAACCGAAGAACTGTAATTCCTCCGCACCAAATGGGACCGAGCTAAAGACCTGGCCGAGGCCCGGATCAATCCTCCAGAATTCTTCGAGGATGATGGCGTGTTCAAGGAAACCTAATCCAAGGCCACCATACTCCTTTTTGATAAAGACACCGAGAAAACCAAGCTGAGCCGCTTTCCTGACAAGCTCCCTTGGAAAATCCTCTTTGATCTCACACTCCTGGCCGATGCCTGCCAGCTCCCCTTCGGCGAACTCCCGGGCCGCCATACGAATCTGTTTCTGCCGATTCGTCAACTCGAAATCCATGATCTTTCTCCCTTTAGGTATATTTAATGTTCATCCGACTCTTCAGTGAGTAATACGATACCGATCACCATGAGGTTCTCGAAGGGTGAATAATTGAACCATTCATGCTTCGACAAGTCTGTCCTGAGCAAACCGTTCACCCTTCGACAGGCTCAGGGCGAACGGAACTTAGTTGTTTCTGAGAAACCTTCTCTACCCACTCCGAACCCTGAAGAACCATATTTCATTATAAAATGACGCCCCTTCGGTTACAATTTTCCCAGAATTTGGCTCGCCACCGTATTTCGCTGCATCTGTCCCGTTCCTTCGAGGAGCCAGGTGGCTAAGGCATCTCCGAGATAACCCGTAATAAATTGTTCCTCAAAAAGACCATATCCTGCAAGGATCTGCATCGCTTTCAGGCAGACATCAATGGCTGTCAGGGTACATTTGACCTTTGCCTGCAAGCAAGTGGCGAGATCCTTCTTTTTCTGATCTATCAACCAGACGGATTTATAGGCCAACAGAGCAGCGGATTCAATCTCCTCCGACATCTCGACGATCATATGGGAGATGTTCTGAAACTTTCCGATTTTCTGTCCGAACTGCTCCCGGTTTTTTGCATGGAAAAGCGCTCGATCATAGGCTCCTCTGGCCAGCCCGATGGCTTGATTGGCGATCTCCGCCCTCCCCTCGTTTAATGCCTCCATGATATAGGTGAAACCATGATTCTCCTTCCCCAGGAGGTTATTTTTATGGACTTTAACCTCTCTCAATTCGATGTTGCAGGAGGAGGTGGTTCTCAATCCGATCTTGTCTCCCAGATCGATTGCTGTCACGCCTTCCGTCTCCCTCTCCACAATGAAACCGCTCATTCCCCGGTAGGGAGGGGCATCCGGGTTCGTCTGGGCAAAGACGGTATAGACATCGGCAATATCCGCATTGGTGATGAAGATTTTATTGCCAGTGATGATATATTCGTCTCCCTTCTTTTCAGCTCGAGTATCGAGGAAACGGATGTCGCTTCCATGATTCGGTTCTGTCACGGCAATGGAGGCAACGGCCTCTCCTCTTGTCAGTTTGGGGAGGTATTTCTTCTTCTGTTCCTCATTGCCGAATCTCAGAAGCGTTTTCGCAGGAATGGATCCGAGACTGAGGGCCATTCCAATGCGATGATCGTAGCGAATCATCTCTTCCATGAGGAGGCAATAGTCGAGGAGGGGCAATCCCTGTCCACCCAGTTCTTTGGGATAGTAAGAGGCCAGATAGCCATTTTCCCCGGCCTTCCTGTAGATCTCCCAGGGAAACTGCTTTTTCTTCATGAATTCGAGCGTGGCGACAGGGTCGCATTCGCCTTTCATAAATTCACGAATTGCTTCTTTTAAAAGCCGCTGCCTCGATGTCAGATTGAAGTCCATAGCGTCTTCTCCTTCGATATTTCGTTCCGTATTTTCCTTCTAACCCTCTTCCCGCGAGCATCCCCATGATGTGGTTGATCGCGGAATAAACCACTAAGAAGTTGTTATTCCCGCTTCTTTCGCCTTACATCGATTCTTTCAAAAGCTGTCGGGCAATTACCAGCCTCTGTATCTGGTTGGTTCCTTCGAAGATTTGGGTCAGTTTGGCATCTCGGAACATCCTCTCTGCATGAGAATCTTTTAAGAAGCCATATCCGGCGAGGATGTGAAGGCCATCGATGACGTCAGTGGTAATTTTCATTGCTGCGTCGGAAGCAAAACACTTTGCCATGGAGGCAAGTTTTGTATTGTTCTTCCCCTCCTCGTTTAAGATTGCGGCACGATAGACCAGTCCGCGGGAGGCCTCTATTAAGGTGGCTGAATCCGCGAGGATCGCCTGAATAATGGGGTAATCCATCATAGGCTTTTGAAGGAGGTGCTTCTCCTTTATAGATTGAAGAAGCACCTCAAGGGCTCCCTCGGCAATTCCTAAAGCCTGAGCGCCGATGGCAGGTCGGGACATGTCAAAATCCTTCATCGCGATGATAAAACCTTCTCCTTCGCGACCCAACAGATTCTCTGAAGGGACCTTCACGTTCTCGAGGAAGACCTCCGTTGTATTGGAACCTCTCTGGCCGAGCTTGCGTTCTGTCCGTCCTATCGATAATCCCGGAGAGTCCCTTTCTACGAGAAAAAACGAACTCTTCCTTTTTTCTTCAGAAGTCTTGGCCAGTACCGAGTAGATGCCCGCAACTCCACCACTGGTGGCAAAACATTTAGAACCGTTGAGGAGATAGTGGTCTCCAATCCTCTTTGCAGTTGTCAGGATGCCTGAAACGTCCGAGCCAGCGGAGGGTTCCGTCACCAGATAGGCCACCAGCTTCCGGCCTTCGCTCATCCGGGGAAGGTACTTCTTTCTTATCTCCTCGGTTCCAAAGTGAACGATCGGGAAACTCCCAACGGCTTGAATAATCAGCAACAATGCGGATGAGGCGCAATGCTTCGCAATTTCTTCCACAGCAATACAGAGGGCTAATATACGGCCCTTGCCAAATCCTCCGTATTCCTCGGGGAAGGTGAGAGTGAGCAGTCCGAGGTCCCATAATAAAGACTCCGCCTCAGGGTTTAAAAATTCTTTTTCATCCGCCTCAGAGGCATGGGGGGCAATCTCTTTCCTCGCAGCACGACGGATTTTATCTCGGAAGATCCTCAATTCTTCGGTTGGAATAAGACTTGTCTGGTCAAACATTGTTCGACGTCCTCTGTTGTTCCTTCCCCCTTGACTTTACCCCGTTAGAAAGCCCCGCTTTAAAAAGCGGGTATGGGTTGTATATCAGATTTCAATATCTTTTAGAAAGGGCGGGGGTTAAAGCCCTGTTCTTTCTAACGGGGTTTACTTTTCTCTTCTTTTCGTAACCCCTTAACCCTCCGCAGAGAATGTCGCTGATAATCTCTGAGAGTTTTTGGGGTGTGATGGAACCTCTGGGGTCATACCAGTGGTAGATTCCATTGCATGTCCCAAATAGAATAAAGGCAATTGTTTTCAACTGGTCCTTTTGAATGTTTCCCTCAAAGAACTCGAAAAGGATGTCACTGACGATTTGAAGGTACTGCCTCTCCTTCTCTGCGATGACCTTAAAAAATTGTAACAGTTCAGCCCCCCTATGAAAAGAGATAAATTTTTTAAAAAAATGTAAA
>JASEIE010000331.1 GCA_030024065.1 Thermodesulfobacteriota bacterium | reverse complement strand
TTGTAATATCATGGTGTTGCCCCCTTTTATTATGAGCAAAATCAATAGGCATTAAATTTTACTTCTTTTTGGACTTCAAAAATAGGTCATTTTTTAGTAAATATGCAATAATTATAACAAATTAGCTATTCATTTTAGATATGGTATCTAAATTGCTTAGGAATAATAAAACCATGAGAGATAATCCCTTTCTTGATATTGAAAAAGAAAAAAGGCGATCTGATCCGTTTTCAATTCAGAGCAGGATTAAATATCTCGATTCGATAAAAAATATAATTTCGATTGATCGAAGTGGTTCTTTTTTGCTTCCCCTTTTCCTCGAATTGGTTCAGCGCATCGAAATTTCTTTTAAATCCATCAGAGAATTGACTCTGATGGCTCGAGATAAGTTTAGCGACAAGACATTTGGTGAATATTACAATAGGATTGTTAATGGAGAGATTGAGAAGATAAATCTATTGCTCAACAGTGTTCTTAACTATATCAAGATTAATTTGACGGTTAAGAAAATAAACACCGTACATAACATCATCGAAGAGGTGTTACAGAAATATCAAAGTCAGCTTGAAGAGAAAAAGGCTCAGGTATTTAAGAAATTCGAAAAGGATTTTCCCGAGACCGTTGTTCCCGATGAACATATAAAGTATATTTTGAATTCCCTTCTTCAATACATCATCATTTTAATGCCTGTCAATGGCAGCATCGGGTTTGCAACCAGATCTTTTACTCTCCAGAGAGAAGCGGTCGGGGATAAGCCCTCACCTGAAAGAGAGATGCGGTATATCGAGATTTCTACCCTCTTCAGCGGTTACAAGCGACCGATGGAGCAATTTGATACGGTTTTGCAAACTCCCGTTCTTCAAAAAGAAGGGATGTTAGATTTTGAATTAAAACTGGTTGATGAGATGGTCAGGAAGAACCAGGGAACGATGATATTCGGGCCGGATGAAAAGAAGAATAGGACATCCATTTCTCTGAGATTTCCGGTGGAGAGAAGGAAAATCGTCTGTTATCAACAGATCCATTAGAAAATGAAGGAGTGATCAAAAAGGGATGGCGTATCTCTCAGCCTATGAATTCTATTGGCAAAATAAAATCGATGAGCCCCATCTCATTGGGGTCCTTCCCGAGAGGAGACAAGACCCTGAACGGATTACCTCCGAATCGATTATAAATTGGGTTAAAATATTTTTAGGTGAAGAGATAGATCCACACAAAATATTTTTCGTTGAGGTAAAAATAGAAAAAAATACTGGTGAAATATTAAAATCAAAATCGACGTTTCGAAAAGATAAAACTTAAAATCATTGATCCTCCCCAGAAATAGCCCTCTCTTTTTCCTACCTCGCCTTCCATTTTAATAGAGGATTATTAGGATTCACTGAGAAAGTTTCTTTAATTCTCTTATTTTTTCCAGTGTATCTCTATAGATATTTTCTTTTGCGGGATTGAGTTCAATCGCTTTAATGGCCAAAGTCTCTGCCTCCTCAAGGTTCTCACGTTTGGTATAGTAAAGCCATGCAAGATTATTATAGGCATCTGCATTTTTGGGTTCTTTCCTTATGGCTTTCTTGTAATAGGTTTTTGCCTTTGGAAATTCGTTTTTTTGAAAATGGGCATTTCCAAGAAAAAGATAAGCGATGGGAAGTTTTCGGGAGGCCAGTTTATATTCTTTAATGGCAGGATCAAGCTCACTGTTTCTTTCGTACGCCACACCAAGGTTCAAATGTTCCTCGGGAGTGAGGGAATCTTTTAACACAATAATCCTAAAAGAGGAACAACCGGAGAATAACACAAGAGGGGTAAAGGCGAGGATCAGGAAAAACAATATGGTCTGCTTTTTTGTTAACCGTTTGCTCATCGTTGAGGGGTGACCAAGAGGGTCCAGAAATTCGTTTTTTTCCACGATTTTATAAAATTCTTCAGGGAGATGGGTTTTAACCGCTCCCTGCCGGAATTGGCGATGATGCCATTTTCATCATAACCTACCACCACCATAAAATGGTTCTGCTGATAAACCCAGAAACCCAGATCGACCAAGACAATAACCGGATAACCTAAATCAATCTTGCTTTTTATGTCTTCAAAAAAACCTTTATAGTGTGTGGCCCTTAACCCCTTTCCCCTTGCGTACAGGATCATATCTAAATTCAGGGTCCCTTTTGCTGAGCGGCTATATATTTCCGCTGCAATATCTTCTCGGGTGGCATGGACCCCCCAATAATTCATTACCCCTGCAAGGGAGGCAGGGCCGCACTGGTAAGCCTTCTGCGGAAAGAAAGGAACGTTTTCAATAAGGCGAAGAGATTTGGATTCATTTAAATGGGGAGTGAGCGCGCAGGAAAATAACCAAAATAGGGTTACAGAAATGAGGGAGAGTCGCCCCCATTTGAAAGCGCCTCTCAGAAAAAAACTTTTAAACAAGATAGGTTACCTAACTATTTGTCTCTTTCAATGACAACTCGGTGCCCTGAAACATAAATGATGATCCCGACAACGGCGGCGATTAATAAGATGACAATGAGCACGGTCCAACCACTGCCGCCCACCTGCATCTCATTCAAGTTCAGGGCCAGTTGATGAATTTGATGGTCGTTGAGCTGGGTCAACTTCTTCTCAATTTCATCAGCGGTGAAACCCAATACATGGAGTCTTTCACGGACCATCTTCATCTCGAGGACTTTCCGAATCTTCTCAAGGTCTGAAGACCGATCGAATGACAGAATCGAAATAGCTTCGGAGGGAGAAAACCCAGCATAGACCCTCGGTGTTATCCCCAGGATGAACATCGCCACCACCAAATAACATGCCACATACTTCATCCCAAAATGCTTCACCTTCCTCACCTCCTTTCATCGAAATGCTTTAAGAAAATAGTATGAAAATAAGAATGGCATGTCAAGTAAAAATTGATTTTTTTTTAGTGATCGAAAATCTGGAAAATCTTTATTATGTTATCCGGATCTCCCTCTTATCCAGATCAGGGTCATAGCCAGGGGGTTAAGGAAGGTAAGAAAGAGATACCAGAGCCTAGTGATATGGATCGAAATAGCTTGATACAGAGTGAAAATATCCGAAAATTCTTTTAACCTAAGGACTCCAGTATTCCCCTCAGATAACCTAATGAGCGGCAGGCGATGGTCTGGGGATCGGGATCGAAATTGGAGACCTCTATTGAGAGATAACCTTTGTAACCATTCTTGACCAATGTCTTCAGAATAGGAGTGAACTTCGTTTTTCCGAAACCCGGTCCTCTTCCATTGGCGTCATTGATATGGATGTGTCGAAGAAATCCGGACTCCAGTGCTCGAAGAAGGGATTCTGTTACTGACCTCTCTTCGGCAGACGCATTTCGGCAGTCGAAAACCATTTTAAAGTTGGGGTGTCTGATCTCCTGGACTAAACGAATGGCCTGTTCTACGGTATTGACGAAGTTGGTATTGGCATGGGTGAGGGGCTCGATGCAGTAGATCACATTCCTCTGCCTTGCTGTCTTGAGGCAGACCTTAAACGTCTCTTTTGCAAATTCCCATGACTCCCTGAAGTTCCATTCCTCTTTGATTGTCCTTTGATGAGGAGAGCCGTGGATCAGGACCTTTCCTCCGATATCCGCGCAGAAGTGGATGAGGGCTTCTATATATTCCTGGGTCTGTATCCGGATAAACTCATCGGGATGATTGATGTAGAGGCCTTCGGGCTTCATGAGCAACCAGTGGAGCCCGACGATCTCTATCCCATTCTCCTCTGCGGCACGGCGGATGGCACTGCGCCTCTTGGGTGAAATCTCGGTGACGGAATCGGCAAGGGTAAAGGGTGCGATCTCCACTCCGTCGTAACCCAGTCCCGCTGCATACTCGAAGACCCTTTCAATAGGCCATCCCTGAAAGAGTACGTTGCAAATCGAGATTTTCATTTAAGTCTCCCCATTCTTCCTTCTACGGATGGTGTGCAGTTCAAAACCATTCCCTGGCGGATATGTTAGAATTATACCGAGAGGCTACGGGACTGTCAATTTAATAAAGCCGAGATTTCTGAAAAAGTCCAGAAATCTCTGCTAAAGATTTGAAGGGTTTTTCAGAGACCTAAAAGTCGAAGGGTTGACTTTTATTCTGTTTCTTCATAATAATTGGACAAAAGAGAGGAAAAGGTCCGGAGATGATCAGGGAAGGCGTAGCGGAAATAGTAAAAAAACTTCTGGGCGTGGAGGAAGTTCCTCTCAATATACCGCCTCAGAGGGATATCGGGGATTTCTCGAGTGCGATCTGCCTCTCGCTTGCTAAAGAGAAGCGGCGTCCACCGATGGAGATTGCGAAGAAAGTGGTTGAACAACTGAAGGAGAATCTTCCTCCCTATATTCAGGAAGTGACGCTTACCCCTCCCGGATATATCAATTTTAAAGTCGATTGGCCGAAATTG
>JASEIE010000330.1:2298-4390 GCA_030024065.1 Thermodesulfobacteriota bacterium | reverse complement strand
CTCCTCAGTAGGGAGAGGAGAAGGTGAGGGGAATCGAGTTGGAAGCAATCGTTCATATTATAAACCCAGAAGGTTGATCGCATTTTTCGAAAGGATCTTCTCTTTATCATCTTCCGAAAGAACATCTAACTCCTCTATGAAGCGAACCGCATTGGGCATATTCCCTTTTCCGAAGGGATGATCCGTTCCCAGCAGGAGTCTGTCTCTGCCCATGGCCTCATAGGCGCACTGGAAAGCGGGCTTATGAAAGGAAGGAGGGGTCACACCTGATTTGCCGGCTGTATCAAAGTACATCAGTTTCATGTATTCACTGGGTGGTTTAGGTATATTACGACTACAATCTGGAAAAACCTTGTATCCTGCCTCCATCCTTTCTCTTAAAAATGGAACGGCTCCTCCAAGGTGGGAAAAACAGAACCTCAGCTTGGGATACTTCTCCAGGATCCCTCCATAGATCACCCTTCCAACAGCAATACAGGTTTCAAAAGGAAATCCAACCGAGATGTCCAGACGATATTGGGTCATTCGGTCATGACCTGCCGGATTGGTCGGATGGACAAAGATCGGAATATTGAGCGTCTGCACGGCTTCGTAGAAGGGATAAAAATCCGGAGAATCCAGTTGTTTGCCGTCGATATTGGTATCGATGAGAACCCCCTTCATCCCGAGAGAGCTTATGGCCCGCTTCAACTCCCCTATCGCTGCGTTCACATCTTTTAAAGAGACAACGGCAATTCCTATAAACCTGTCCGGATGCTCTTGAACAATTCTCGAGATCTCATCGTTGGCGATACGGCTAAGGATGAGCCCAAACTGTGCATCCGCCCAAGAAAGCCCGGGGGTGGAAAGGGATACTGCTGCCTTGTCAATGCCCGCCGCATCTATATCCTGCAATCGCTTTAGAGGATCCGTGAAATCCTTGGTGAAGAGGTGAAGCTTATCTCCCTGTTGAATTAACTGTCCGAAGCCTTCGGGATTCCTCTGGATTCGAATGCCATATCGTGTCCCTCGTTTTTCCATCTCTTGAACGACTTTCTCAGGAGTGAAATGATTATGAACATCGATTTTCATTTTGTTTCCTCCTCCATCCTAAATAATATAAAAATTAACAACTTAAATCTCTCGGCCCCTTTTACTAAAGCCTGACAGCGCAATGCCGGGAACTACAGAATTTCATCATGAAGTGATGGCCTTATCAAGGGAAATTAGCTCTCAGCACCTATGTCACCCTCGCCTTGAAGGAATCCGTTACCCCTCTCCTCAGCTCATCCTTCGTCCTTTGCTCCCATTCGAAGTGTCTTCTTACCCGAGGCAAAACCTCATCCAACAACTCCTGAGGACAGACGATCGCTCCGTCATCATCTGCGAGGATGATATCTCCTGGTTTCACAGGAACACCACGGATCATGACGGGTTCATTGATGGATAGGGTTTTCAGCCGAGTGACTACAGAATAGGGAACCACTCCAGACACCCAGCAGGGATAGTTCTCATCCCTGATCTCTGCCGCATCCCTTGTACAGCCATCGATGATGACCCCTGTGATCCCTTTCCATTTCGCTCGAAGTGTCATCAGGCCGCCCCAGGTTCCTGCCTGCGCTCCAGCCGCATCAATGACAAAGATGTCCCCAGGCTGACAGATGTCGACGGCTTTTCCACTATCGATGGTCTTGGCCGTCGGACGGGTATCCCGCTCAAGGGTTGTGACTGCGGACCCCACCATCTTCATTCCTGGAGTCAAAGGAAAGACTCCTGTAATCACTCCGTGAAATCCAATTTCATCGAAGGCATCAGAGAATCCTGACGTGTCGTACTTTTTAAACTCTTCGATCAACTCTTTTGGCGGTCTTTTGAAATCCATAGTTCACTCCTTTGTCGGTTATTTACTGATGAGCTTTCCTTGAGCCACTTGCTTTTTGATCTTCCCTATTAGTCCCCCCTCCCGGATAATTTCCAGCATGAAATCAGGAATGGGTTTTGCCTGAAAAAACTCCCCTGTTTCCAGATTTTTGATCTCTCCTGTCTCGACATTGATGCGTATCTGATCCCCCTCCTTTGCGATCCGTTTTGTATTCTCAACTTCTAAGACTGG
>JASEIE010000330.1:0-2290 GCA_030024065.1 Thermodesulfobacteriota bacterium | reverse complement strand
GCGTATCCGATCCCCCTCCTTTGCGATCCGTTTTGTATTCTCAACTTCTAAGACTGGGAGCCCGATGTTCATAGCATTTCTGTAGAATATCCTGGCATACGATTCGGCCACCACTGCAGCGATCCCCGAGTATTTGAGCGCCACCGGAGCCTGTTCTCTGCTTGAACCACATCCGAAGTATCTTCCTGCAAGGACGATATCCCCCTTCGCGACCTTCTTCGAAAAGGAAGGGTCGAGGACCTCCATGGCATGTCTCCCAAGCTCCACGGGATCTGTCACAACGAGATATTTCCCTGGCAGAATCAAATCTGTATCGATATTCTCGCCGAAAACCCAAACTTTTCCCTCAATCAACATAGATTATCCCTCCGATACTGGATGCTGGATCCGAGTGACTGGATATAGATATCCACTATTGCAACAAGAAATCATCCAGCATCCAGTATCAAGCATCCAGAATCAGTATCATTTAATCTTGCGGGGATCTGTTATTCTGCCTTTCAAGGCAGAAGCAGCGACGACCCTGGGTGAGGCCAGGTATATCTCTGCTCCCTTCCCCATTCTGCCTCTGAAGTTCCTGTTAAATGTTGTTATAGATACCTCGCCTTCTGCCATGATACCCTCATGGCCCCCGCAACAGGGACCACAGTTGGGATTACAGACGACCGCTCCCGCTTTGATCAACGTTTCGATGATCCCTTCCTTCATGGCATCGAGATACACCTCCCTCGAGGCGGGGAAGACGATCAAACGGACATCAATGGGGATCGTCTTTCCCCGGAGTATCTCCGCAGCCTCCCTCAAATCCTCCACACGACCGTTGGTGCAAGAACCTATCACTGCCTGATGAATCTCTTTCCCCTCGACCTCTGAAATGTTTTTGACATTATCAACAGAGTGAGGACAGGCGACCTGAGGCTCCAGTTTCGAGACATCAAATTCAATGATTCTCTCGTAGACTGCTTCCCTGTCAGTTTTGACAATATCAAGCTTCTTTTGTGTCCTTTGGCTGAGGTAGGCCAGTGTTTTTCCATCGGGTTCAACCATCCCAGCCTTTCCCCCCATTTCAATCGCCATGTTACAAAGGGTCATTCGTCCCCCCATGCTCATGGCTTCGATCGTGGGCCCTGCAAATTCAATCGATTTGTAATTCGCCCCTTCAGAAGTGATTTTTCCCATGGTCATAAGGATGACATCCTTGGGCGAAACCATTTCGGGTAATTGTCCCTTGTATACAAATTTTAGGGTCTCGGGAACTTTGAACCAGAGCGTTCCTGTTGCAAGAACCCCTGCCATCTCGGTTGAACCGATGCCCGTCGAAAAGACGCCTAAGGCCCCGTAGGTACAGGTATGAGAATCAACTCCGACCACTACCTGACCCGGAAGGACAAGGCCCTTTTCGGGCAGCACCTGGTGACAGATTCCTTCACGGATATCGTAGAAGGTTCCTATCTTGAACTCTTTGACAAAGACCCTCATATATTTGTGCAACCCTGCAGCAACCTCTGTGCTGGCAGGAGCATTGTGGTCAAATATAACAATAATTTTGGAGGGATCCCAGACTCTATCCAGACCAATCTCTCTAAAAGCCATCACAGCGGGAGTTCCTGTATTCTCATGAAGCATGGCCAGATCGATCCTCGCCTCCACAATCTCCCCGGGAGAAACCTCTCTTCGATCCGAAGCCCTCGCCAGTATCTTCTCTATGATATTCTTTCCCAAAATGTTTCCTCCTTATTCCTATCACCTTCCTAAATATCTCTTCTTTACCCCGTTAGAAAGCCCCACCATTTACCCCGTTGGATAGTAACCATCCTACTAGGTTTATGGCGGGGATGATAAAAATAAATAATACTCATCTTAGAAAGGTGGGGTTTAAAGCCCAATCCTTTCTAACGGGGTTTACCTCTTCGTTCATTTTCAGTTCTTCGGCATTGCTTTGTAAGGCGATGGAACCCACCTCCAAGATATAGCCTCGGTTCGCGAGTTCCAAAGCAGCATACGCATTCTGCTCGACCAAAAGGATGGCTGTGTTTAGGCTGTTGATATTTTTTATGAATTACCCTTTTTAGACTTCTCGGTCTATTCGTATTTTTCGGACAAAGTATCGGAACCCTGGGGCGATATAGAGAAAGATGGCTACAGACATAAGTACTCCGGAGATGGGGCGTTGGAAGAAGATTAGGAATGATCCCTTTCCCACGATCAACGACTGCCGGAGCGAAGTTTCCATCATCGGCCCCAGGATGAAGGCCAAAAGCAACGGCGCCTCTTCAAAGTCAAATTTGCG
>JASEIE010000032.1:2890-17514 GCA_030024065.1 Thermodesulfobacteriota bacterium | reverse complement strand
CGGGGAAAAAGGAATAACTCCATAACCAATAATTACCCATAACTGAGGGATTACATTTTTTGTGTTTAAAACCCCATTGACAGATTGGCCTCAATGATGGAAGCCAGTATCCCTGTTAGGGGAGGAAACGCCAACGAAGATAATATCCTCACCATCGTGAAACGAAGTCCCATCAATGGAATTTCATAAGCAATCATCCGGGTAATTCCGATTACGGACCAGGCGGTAAGGAATGCGATCAGAGGTGGCACTCCTGCACCGGTTTTAAAAAGGATCACCACAATGGGAAAACTGATGAAGGGACCTCCTAGCGTCAGCCCCCCTAATAAAGAGGCGATCAGTATCCCTTTTATCCCCGATTCCTTCCCAAGCCATGTCGCTACCAGCTCTGTCGGGATGAGGACCGAAAGGAATCCTGAGACCAGTAGGGCCATAATGATTTTCGGAAGGAAGGTGAGGGCATGTTCCCATGCGATCTTCAGCCCCTGCTTGTGGAGTTTTTCAGGATGAAAATAAGCCATCACCCCAAGGATCAGTACAATCACCCATAATAAGAGTGTAGCAAAATTCATGGCCTCTTATTTCCCCCCGGCCCGTAGAACTCTAAAATATGGGCCAGTTTTTTCGCAGTCACACCGGCGATGACCGGAAGAAGAAGTGAAACCATCAATCTCAGAGAGACGAACTTCATTCCCATTAAAGGGATTTCCCATATTAGAAGGCGCTGCAATCCCAGAATCTCCCAGGAGGTGAGATAAGCCACAAGGGGGCCATAGCCGGCCCCCATCTTATAAAGAGCGGCGATCAGGGGAAAAGAGGTGATCGGCCCCCCTGGTGTCAGCATTCCTGCCAGGGAAGCGATGAGGATTCCCTTGAAACCGGATTGCTCCCCGATCCACCTGATGACCAGACCCCTGGGAACCAATACCTGAATAAATCCTGCCAGAAGAAAGGCGGCTGCCATTTTGGGAATGACCTGTATCAACATGGAAAATGAGGCATCCATGCCATTGAAGAAGACGGTTCTTCCCTTGGCATAACAGATAGAACCCACAATAACAGCCATTACTGAAAAGGCTATAAATGAGATATTGAATATTGATTTCCCCTTCATCTCTTTGTGAAGCCTTCAAGAAGATATGAAAACTTCTCCAGGGTCTTCTGAAATCTTTTGGGGCTTGACATATTGACCATTGGGAAACGGTCTCGCCATTCGTACGGACGGGTGGCGTCGATAATCGCCCTCGAATTGGTCAGTTTCCCTTTCACTTTATCATCAGGATGGATACGGGGATCAAGGGCAGTCGACCAGGCGTTATGGATGATGTCGATGGAGGTAGCGGGATCGGATCGGGTCACCATCGCCCAGATCACCTCTTCGAGATTGGAGGGGTCGATGTCTTCGTCCACGACGATCACATACTTTCCAGCATAGGCTCCCACATGACACTGAGAGGCAACATGCCCCACCTGGGTTGCGTGACCTCCGTAACGCTGTTCAATGGCGATGGTAAGCAGCATCCTTGAACTTCCTGCTTCATGGGCCCAGACCGCCTTGATGCCGGAGAGCCCGGCCTTTTCGAGTTCCTGCTTTAGAAGGGCAGATCGAATCACTGCCCGATAGCGGGCCAGCTCATCCGGAGGACGGTTGGGCGGGCATCCAAGGATGATGGGATTGTTCCTGTAATAAATGGCCTTCACGTCCAGTACGGGTTCGTCACGGACATCGCTGGCATAATACCCTGTCCACTCGCCGAATGGCCCTTCCAGGCGTCGTTTTTTCGGGTCAATAAACCCTTCGAGCACGATCTCGGCATGGGCAGGAATGGGAAGCCCGGTGACCCTTCCTTTAATCACAGGATAGGGTTTCCCCCTTAAGGCCCCTGCAAACTCGTATTCGCTGACGCCGTAGGGGACTTCATTGCAGGCCATGAGAAAGAGGAGGGGATCGCCACCCACGACAACAGCAGCGGGCATAGGCTGGTTGCGAGTAATATATTTGTCACGATGGACCCGTCCATGCTTTCCAGGGGAGATGTAAAACCCCACGCTCTTTTCATCATGGACCATGACCCGATAGGTGCCAAGGTTGATCCAGCCCTCATCCGGGTCCTGGGTGATGTCGTAGCTTCCCGTCCCGATATAGCGACCTCCATCCATTTCGTGCCAGATAGGAATCGGGAAGGAGAGCACGTTCACTTCGTCTCCCATCTTGACATTCTCAAGAATCGGGCCCTTCTCAACGAATTCATATGGAATCGGCGCTCCCTCCTGGAACGCCTTGTTGAACTCATTGGAGAGTTCAACGCGTGAAAGCTCGGTGGGAAACCCGAGGGTCATGTTCATCCGTTTGCCGCCGAAAAAATTGGTCAGGATTCTGTATCCTTCAGGGTATCCCGGGATCTTGTTAAAGAGGGCCGCCGGCGCAGGATCAGAGCGGTGGAGGAGCTCTGTGGCCATGCCGATCTCCTCCTGCCAGGTTGCCCCTTCCACATCTTTCACCTCACCAAGCTTTCGGGCTTCTTCGATCCAGCTTCTCATATCCTCATAAAGAAATTTTGGTTTCATACTTTTCCTCCCTTAATGGCTTTTTCGCTTTGATGATGGGCCTACTTATTTTTCGGATGACCCTTTGATCGAACACTTCCGATTATTTCCAAAAATCTTCGACTCAATCCCAAAAAATACCGGCCTTTCGCCCTTTCTCCACAAAGTAGGCCCAGTTCTTCTGGATGCTGATAGCCTGATAGGTATTGGCAGCTGCCCTTTTTCTTTCCTCCTCCGGAAGGGGGATCGGGTTGCCCAGAATGGAGGCCTCCACAAAGAATTTGGCATTCTCTTCGAGAAAGAGACCCGCGACAAAGACAGCCTCGATGCTCGATTCTGCGACAACTGCCCCGTGGCCTTTCATAATCACTGCCCGTGCTCCTCCGAGCGTCCTGGCGAGTTGGCTCGCCTGCTCGGAGGTCGTGATCTTTTCCGAATCAGGATAGACCGGAACCACCGGCCCAAAAATACTTCCATGGTGACAGACCGGAACGAGATCCTTCCCTGCAATGCTGGGAAGGATGGAATAATGGGAGTGAATATGAATCACGCTATTGACATCCTGCCTCGCCTGATAGACCGCCGTGTGTATGGGAGTCTCTTGCGGTATCCCCTTCACTTCCTCTGTCCCCCTCTCGCTCAATCCAACCTCGATGAAATCCCCTGGAGTCACTTCTGTTCGAGGGAGTGTTGCGGGATGAATAAAGAAGGTCTGATGGCCAGGAATTCGTGCGCTGATGTGGCCTGAAAAGTCAATCAGGCCTACCATCTCAAGCATGCGACAGGCGCGTGCCAACTTCTCTTTCAGGGTTTCGATCTCTTTTTCCAATTCGGTTCTTATGAACCTTTCCCCTTCTCATATTCTGGTGCAACTTCAATCTGTTCCAGATCGTCAAATCCGATGTAACGGACCATCCGGCTCGTGGCTGAAATAAACCGGACAGGCTTATCAGAGTCTGCGTTGAAATGCTGATGCACTGTATTGGGGGGAATATAGATGGAATCCCCCTGTTCCCATTCCCAGCGACTGGGCTTCTCATCCACCTTCCAGTAATACTTATCCGCCACTTCATAATCCACATCCCAATGCAGGTCGTATCCGTTCCCCTCCAGGACAAAGATGAACTCTTCTGACATATGTCGGTGTTTACCGGAGCGGCTGCCCGGGGGAACAAATTGTATATAGGCGTCGATCGATTCCACCTGAACATCCATCTTGTCATTAAAGAGATGCTTGATTATGCCCTGCCTCGAATTCTCCCAGGGCATCTCTTCAGGTTTAAGGGTTTTTTTTCGCCTCCTGTTCCTCTCTATCCGCTCCTCACTCTCTTTCAGTTTCTCTTCGTAATAATTGGCTTTGGCTTTCCGGATGTTGGCTTTTTTGGACTCTTCATATAATTTCATTTTTCATTCTCCGCTTACCGCAGGTTATTCAGGGTAATAGGTGGCCTTGAAATTTTCATGGCCCGGTACGGGGTCCTTGGGATTATCTTCCACGACTTCCTGCATGATGAGGTTCATAAAGAGATACAGAGGTTTTGCTTTGATGATGAGAGCCCGGGCCGGCCGATCCGGGTCAGCATTGAAATGCTGGTGAACGCAGGCATTCTCAACAACACAAATATCCCCTGCTTCCCAGTCGTATCGGACACCATCATGGATGTCATACCCCTTTCCATCCAGGATATAAAAGATGGCCTCATTCATGTGGCCGTGATTGTGCGATTTTCCACCGGGGGCAAGCACCACATAATGCGCATAAAGGACCTGGGTGATCTTCTCTTTCGGGGTGATGATATCTATATTGAAATATTGGGGACCTTTTTTCATGGTTAGGCTCTTACCTTTGATCACCCGGGGAACTTTTCTGAGACGCTTAAGCTCCTCCCTGAGGCTGTAGGTAAAGCCGGCCAAGGCTCGAACGAAAAGCCGCTCTTTTTTGTAGGCCATTCCGAAATCAACATCTTCATATTCCTTTGCTTCCTTTTTTTTATCGGCTATCTCTTCAGCCATATCTTATCACTCCTTTTTCAAAAGTTTCTGAATTCCTTCAACACGTTATTAGTCACCTTTTTTCCCTTTAGAAAAAATCATCAAACCAAGCCTAAAACATCCTTCCACTTCCTGTAGGTTTTATCCCTGAGATCTTTACTGTACTCGGCTACGGCTGGAAAATCGTCTTTCCATGCGTAGGGCCGACAGGCATCAATGACCGCCCTGGAGTTTACGCCTTTCTGTCCTTTTGGAATAATGGGGTCCAGAGGTCCGCTCCAGCACTTCCTCATGATGTCAATATCTTCGGCAGGATCGCATCGCGTCGACATGGCCCAGGCCACGTCAAAAAGGTTTGATGGATCGATATCCTCATCAACAACAATCACAAAACGGTTCAGATACCCGCCTGCATGGGTTTGCGAAGTGATAAACCCGGCCTGGCGCGAATGTCCGGGATAGGACTGTTTAATTGAGACGACATTGAAGAGCCTGCCCCCGCCTGCTTCGTGGCACCAAACACCTTTCACATTGGGGACACCGCATTTTTCGAGCTCTTCCCAGATCAATGCCGACTTAACGATGCCTTTGCTGAAGGAGTAATCAGAGGGGGGACGGCTGGGCATCGAACAGGTCAATATCGGATCATTTCGATAGTATACATTTTTAACCCGGATGACAGGCTCCTCCCTTTCGGCGCTGGCATAGTAGCCTGTCCACTCTCCGAATGGGCCTTCCTTCTTCCGATCGTCCCAGACCGTTTCACCCTCGAAAGCGATCTCACCCCAGGCCGGGATGGGCAATCCGGTATATTTCCCCTTCACCACTTCAATCGGCTCCCCTTTGAACCCGCCGGCATAATCATACTCACAGAGTCCATAAGGTATTTCATTGCCTGCTGCCAGAAAAAGAAGAGGGTCCTGCCCAACAGAAACGACTACCGGACAGGGCTGTTTTCTCTCAAAGTAGAGGTCTCGATCAATCCGGCCGTGTTTTCCCGGGGAGATATAAAAAGCGGTGTGATCCTTTCCATGGATCATCACCCTGTAGGTCCCCAGATTGATCCACCCTTCGTCAGGATGCCTGGTGATCACGAGGCAGTTAGTGCCGATATATCTGCCTCCGTCCTTCTCGTGCATCAGCGGGACCGGGAACTTATAGAGATCGACCTCTTTCCCGGAGTCAATATTTTCAAAAATCGGCCCTGTCTCCACAACTTTGGGCGGAATGGGTTTTAAATCCCTTGACTTTTCCCGGTAAGTCCTTATCAGCTGAGTGCCTGTTTTTACGTCTGAGAAACCCAATGTCACAGCCATGCGCTGAACAGATCCTGTCGTTCCGAAGATGGTTTTAAACCCTTTCGGATAACCTGGTATGTCATCAAAGAAAATAGCCGGCGGAGGGTATTTGCCCTCTCTCCCTATTAGCTCTGTGATTGCACCCATCTCAAGGTTCCAGTCAGCTCCGCTAATTCTTTTCAACTCTCCTGATCGATCAACCAGTTCAATCCACTCTCTCAGATCTTTATACGGTTTTGACATATCTCTCTCCTCCTATCCGAATAAAGCGAATGACAGCGAATAACACGAATATGTTTTATTCGTTAAATTCGTGATCATTCGTATAATTTGTAATTCATCAGGCTTTGACCCTTCTTCCTTTAAGCTTCTCGCCTGTCTTATAGCACTCGCCCTCTAAAGCCAGTCTTGCCTCTTCTTCGAGTTCCTCATCCCATTGCCCTAACGAGTAACCAAACCAGGGGGACTGAGGTTTAATCTCCGGCAAATCCAACTCCTTCCAGATTTTCAGGGCGTTCTCCATATACTCCTTCTTAGGGAGAGACACAGGTGGGAAGGGTTCCTTCAACATAGCATTAATCAGGAGCGAGGAGTCATCTGCCTTCTCGCTGTAAGAAACTATATCATGGCCATCGGGAGAATAAAAGAAGGGAGGGGCATGGCCCTTTTCAGTATGCCTGAGGATCTCCATATCCAGATGGGGCTTGGATCGGTAAGAAATCGCCCACCAGACGGCATCCATGTTTTCCGGATCGATATCCTCGTCGACCGCAATCACGATCTTTCCCACCCCCTGGTGGCGGTTGGCGGCAGCGCGCAGGGCTCTCCAGACCTCCGATTCCGAGGGGTCTTTCATCCGGATAATGATCAGTTTCCTTAGATTGGTGAGAGGCTCATGTAAGGAGACACGGGTCACGCTCTTGATCCGGCACTCCTTTTTCAGGAAGCGCAGATAGCTTGCCTCATAGGCCATCTTCTTGATGATGCTGCTCTCGCTCGGCGTAACCTGGCTGATCCAGCCCACGTAGATCATGTCTTTCCGATGGGTGATGGCAGTAATCTCCATATAGGGGTTCATTTGCCGGGGATGCATGTGACCGTGTGATTCGCCGAACGGCCCCTCCGGCTCCAGGAACTCCGTCGAAATCTTTCCCTCGATCACCAGTTCGGTGTCCGCAGGCACCAGAAGATCAACTGTTTTACATTTGACCACTTCGATGGGCTGGCCGGCCAATCCGCCGGCAATGGCCATCTCGTCCACACCATAGGGCACCTTCTCTACCGCTGCATAAGAGACAACCGGAGGCGGACCGATGACCAGGGCCGCCTCAAGGGGGATTCCCTTTGCTTTGCATTTCTGCCAGTGGATATAGATGTCCTGACCGAGAGCAGAAGGAAAGACACCGATTCTGTCGGATGCTTTCACATGGCCACGGTAATTTCCTATGTTCTGGATGCCTGTCTCGAGATCCTTGGTAACCCAGTTGGAGCAGGTGGTGTAAGGAGCGTTGTCGAACCCCGGCGTCGAAATGGGGATGGGCAGCTTACCGAGGCCGCCGTCATTCTTCAGGTCGGCGCCCGTCATCACAACCTCATGTACGCTCCCCGTTTCTACCATCACAGGGGGGATCGGGTGTTCCAGGGCGTACTGCCACCTCTGCAAGACATCTTCGGGTTCACACTGAAGGCCGGTCGCATAGATCGGTGTGGAGCCCGCCATCACACTCACGGCCACTGAATAAGGGTATTTCCTTCCCTTCGCATCGACAACATTCTCGAAGAGAAACCCCATCCGTTCTGAATCCTTCAGCCCCCCGCGATACTGCCATCTTACCAGGGGATGAATCTCGGTATCCTTGTTCATCACCCTGGTCACCCTTTTGAGTAACCCTTTGCTCTCAAGATTTTTTAAATGCCCCCTCATATCCACGTATCTTCGCATCAATTCAATCCTCCTTTTCCGTATTTTTTTTCCGTTTAAATTTTTTGCAGTAATAATCCCATAACATCTGGTATTGGGCCGGACTATAACTGTGAGCGCTCAATTTCTCCGCTATCGCCACAGGCATCCCGCTCGGTTTTCCGAACGTGGTGGCAAGCAGGTGATCCTTTGCAGCCTTTTCGAAAAAGAGGGAGAGGATCGCCGCCTCTTCGATCGTCTTTCCGACCGCAGTGATCCCGTGATTCTTCATCAACACCAATGGCCCTTTCCCCAATGTTTGAGTTAGCTTCTTCGCCTGTGGCCTGGATTGAATCAGCTCCGCAGATCGATAAAATGGAATCTTCCCGGCAAAACGAACTCCATGCCAGTTGAGGATATGGATTCTTCCCTTGAACACCGCAGAGAGCAGGATTGAATGAAAGGGATGAACATGAGCAATGGAAAAGACATCCGATCTTTTCCGGTAAATCTCCAGATGTAAGATCAGTTCGGAATGAACGCGCCCTTTCCCTTCCAAAAGATTTCCTTTTAAGTCCAATCCCTGAAAATCCCGGGCCGTCACGTCCTCAAAACCCATTCCCCAGGGCTTGATATAGATTCGACCGTCCTCACTTTTTGCTGTGATGTGACCTCGGCTGGCATCTTCTGCCAGGCCCTCCATGTGCAGGATTCTGTGAGCAAGCTCCAATTTATTTCTCAATTCTTTATTCAACATCTGTCTTCTCTTTTCTGCCTATTCTTTAGGCGATTTCCTGATCCGCAGTTATTGGAAATCAAGTCTAGGCCTGGGGTTGAGTGGTATGCCTTTTGAAGATCCTGACGAGATCACAGAGACGCTCTCCAAGGAAGAGAACCTCCTTCAATGCCCTTTCATCCTTTTCCACATCCCCTGGACCACGTCCATAACCATTGGCATATCCTGCAATGATCATATGGTGGGCGTGAAATAAGCTATTGATTGCCCTTATACAGCTGATCCCTCCTCTGCGGTTTGAGACTGCGATAGAGCCTCCCACCTTATTGGTCAATCTTTTCTTGTGCCAGAGCGAGAAGGTCCGGTCGAAAAAGACCTGTGCCTGCCCGCTCACACTGTATCCCATGTGAACCGGGCTTCCGATCACTATTCCGTCCGCCTGTAAAAGCTTTGGATAGATCTCTTGCATCTCGTCCTCAATGTGGCACCGTTCCGTCTCAGCGCATGTCCAGCAGGCATCACAGGGGTTAATCTTCATATCCGAAACCCTCACGAATTCTATTTCTGCTCCCCTGCGATTGGCCGTTGCCAATACCTCGTTGACGAGGAGATCCGTATTTCCCCCCCTCCGCGGGCTGCAGCTAAAACCGATGACTTTCATCTCTCCCATCTCTTGAGGTGATCTGGAAAAGCAGTTGGGAGTAAACCCCGTTAGAAATTCCAGTCGTTCGACCCAGAGGCTCTCGACGGGCAGCGGGGCATTATTTCTAACGGGGTAATAATGATCCTATGCCTTCGCTCTTCTCCCTTTAAGCTTCTCGCCTGTTTTATAGTATTCGCCCTCTATGGCCAGTCTTGCCTCTTCGTCAAGGGGTCTCTCAAAATTTGATATATTTGCCGGCTTCTCTAACGATATTCTCCGGCTGATCAAGGACGTAATTGACCAGTTTCAAGCACTCTTCCGGAGAGACGAATTCAACTTCCATCTTGTTCTTCACCGCATCTTCTCTCAGCTCAGGATCTTTGATGGCCTTGGCCAGTCCGTCCGTCAATATTTTCATGATCTCCAGAGGGATGCCCGGAGGCGCGACATAGGGGCGGCCAAGCCTATCTGTAGCGGAACGCATCGCCATGATGATCTTGCCGGTCTTGTCTGTGGTCAGGTCCTCATCCACAGGCAAATTCTCAATCCCCGGCTCAGACTCACGGCCACGTATCCAGGAACGCACCAGCCCCCTTTCGACAAAGGGCTTAATCGAGCTATAGGAAGCTCCCCTGCCATCCACCTCTTTCTGTTCGACAGCCAGCATGGCTTCTGCGCTCGCAGGATAGTTGACGATCTTCATGTTGAGCTTGAGAAATTCCTTCAAGAGAAGAATGAACTGGGTGTTGCTATCGGTCGGCCCTCCTGCGCTCCCGAGGATGATCGGCTCCTTCGACTTTAAAATATCGTCAACGGTTTTAAAAGGAAGATCGGTCCGCAAGGCAAGGGTGGCTGTTTCGACAGCAGCAGAGCCCACCCAGCGGTATTTTCTGAGGTCAAATTTCACCCCTTCTGCTTTGAGCAGTTGAGCGAACGGCATCCCCCGATTAAAGATCCCAATGGTCAGGCCATCCGGCTTGGTAAGGTTGAAAAGCGTATTGGCTGCAATCATGCTGCCGGCTCCTGGCATATTCTGAACCAGTATCGTAGGCTTTCCAGGGATATGCTTGGGAAGGTGCTTTGCGAGAACACGGGTTAAACGATCATAGCCCCCTCCGGGCGAATACCCGACGATAATATTGATGACCTTACCCTCGTAGTAAGGCGCAGCTGCAAAAAGTTCCTGATGGGAAATGACTATTGAAAGGACTACGAGTGCGATCAGTATGCATAGCGTCTTCTTTCTCATGATTCTTCCCTCCTTTTTTGTAATGGGTCGTTCCCAATTCTCTTGAACCATTCTCACTTCTCATCGATCCCTCCTATGAAGCCACACAACAACAGGATCATTTCCCCCGATTAAATTTTTTCCAGTAGTACTCCCATAACATCTGAAACTGGGCCGGACTATAATTATTGGCGCTCAATTTTTTCGCCATGGGTGCTGGCATACCGCTTGGCTTTCCGAAAGTTGTGGCCAGCAGGTTATCCTTTGCCGCCTCTTCAAAATGCATGGAGAGGATGACCGCCTCTTCGATCGTCTTTCCGACCGCAGTGATCCCGTGATTCTTCATCAACACCAACGGCCCATTCCCCAATGTTTGAGTTAGCTTCTCCGCCTGCTTTTTGGATTGAATCAGTTCTGCCGATCGATAAAAGGGAATCTTCCCGGCAAAACGAACTCCGTGCTGGCTGAGGATATGGATTCTTCCCTTGAAGACCGCGGAGAGCAGGATGGAATAAAAGGGATGAACATGAGCAATGGAAAAGACATCCGGCCTTTTCCTGTAAATCTCCAGATGCAAGACCAGCTCGGAATGGACCCTCCCCTTCCCTTCCAAAAGGGTTCCGTTGATGTCCAGACCCTGAAAATCCCGGGCCGTCACATCCTCAAAGCCCACACCCCAGGGCTTGATATAAACCCGGCCGTCCTCGCTTTTTGCTGTAATATGACCCCGGCTGGCATCTTCGGCCAGGCCTTCCATGTGCGCTATTCTGTGGGCTTGTTCCAGTTTATTTCTAAGCTCTTCATTCATGTCGTTCCTCCAAACAAAAGTTTAGGCTGAGGTTAAGGTTGAGGTTTCAACCTTAAAGTTATTATGGATGATTCAACTGTGAAAACCACTCCGTGGGAATATCCCTGCCCTTTCCCTCTTTTTTTGCCTTCTTGTAGATCGCTTGCCCCACTGCTGCAAACTGCATTCCTATCCCAAGATTATTGCTGAAACAGATGATTTGATCTTCAGAGGTCCTTCTCGGGCCTTTCCCGAGAATAATGTCCGAGAGCAGGGGAAGCTTGTCCCAGGCAATTCCTTTGAAACCGGCAGGCAAAAAACTTTCCCTCTCCTTGACAAATCCTGGAGGTTCCGCCCCTCCCCCGTTCGCAAGGTAATGGTACGGTTCAAGCTGATGAGTATGCATCACAATGAGGTCACACCGGTCATAGGCCTCCTGGTCCAATTCGCCAGGCTTGACGCTGCACAGATACATTCCCCTCTCAACCCGCTTCCCTAAAATCACATGCTCTAACGAATTCGTGGCAGCCATCACCATATCCGAACCCTTCATGACCTCTTCCGGCTTCTTCACCGGGGTCACCTGGCACTTCGCATGAGGCTCCATCTCCCTGCAAAACGCCTGGCACCGCTCCCAGTTGGGGCTATAGACCCTGATCTCTTTAATCTTCCTTACCTTGGTGAAGGCCATCAGGTGAGAACCGGCCTGCCAGCCTGAACCATAGAGCCCCAGAGACTGGGCGCCCTGCCGGGCAAGATATTTTGCTCCAAGGGCGCTGGTGGCGCCCACCCTCATTCTCTGAATCGATGCGTCCGGAAAAAGGGAAAGAAGTTCTCCTGTCTCGAGGCTGAACAGGAGAACCAATCCTGTGTATCTGCTTCCCGGGGCTTTTGGAACCTTCACCCTTTTGATCCCATGATCAGATGAAGGCCAGGTGAGCACATCAGAATTGATTCGTACGGCCCCCACCTTGAAGCCAGAGACTGAGCCGGTCATGGTCTTCAATCCATGACAGGGCTCCTGGTTCGCGCTCTGGGGGTTGGCCATGATGATATCACATCTCGGGCTATTGATCGCCCATCCCTGCCCAAGCTCACGATAGGCAGGCTCCAGGCTTTCCAGACACATCTCCACGGTCAAAAGCTCCTGAACTTCCTCATCACTCATTAGCAACAATTCTACCTCCTTGTCCGCCTGCATCACATCTCAGGCATAGTCACTCTCTCTCTGTTATCCAATCCCAATCGCCCTTAACCCCCTGAATATCCACCCCTCCATCAGGGGTGTATTCAATAACCATACAAATAGACCCCAGAAGAAGAAATAGGACGAGACAGTCATGATGATCGAGATTCCCCATTTCTCCTTGCCATAGAGTCTCAGGTAAAAGAAGACAAATAGAGGAACGGCAATGGAAAAACCCAAAAAGAGGATCAGGAAGAAGAAGCCGATGATCCATCCAAAGGCCACCCAGGTCCGGCGTAGGGCTACAGCCTCATCGATACCCTCTGATAGCTTGAAGTCCATTGCGCTCTGTTTCGCAGCTTTCCCCTCCCTTTCAAATAAGCTCAGCAATAACTCGGTCACTGCCATCAAAAAGACGGAGATACCTATGGCCAAAGGGAAGAGGGCCGTTTTAAATGGCCATTTCATAGCCGTGATGGTCACTCCGGCTGCAATCAGCGCCAAACAAAGATTCATTAAATTCTTAGTGCTATATAATTTCCTCTTATTATATCCTGTCTGGCTCACCTAAGTCCTCCCTCCTAAATCTCTTCTGTATATAGGGATAGAGAACAAACGCCACAATAATGAAGAAAAGGATGATGACCTTCGGCCGGTATAGCCAGGTAATTCCATACCGGGTGGTAGAAGTATAAAGATAAGTTTCAGCAAGTTTACCAAGAATAAATCCCAGGATGAAGGGGGGGCGAGGCCAGCGATATCGCACCATGAAATACCCGATGCCTCCGAATATGAGTAATGTGATAAGGTCACCGATGTGGTTTTGAGTTGTATAGGCCCCGACAAAACAGAGCAGGAGGATAATGGGATTGATAAGATTCCCCCGGATCGTGGTCAGTTTTGCGATATGATTGATAAAGAGCAGGCTAACACTTACAGCAACGACATTCGATATAACGATCGTCCAGGCCATTGAGTAAGTGAGGGTGAGATGTTTGGAAAGCATGTCCGGACCAGGCACCAGTCCCATAACAAAAAACGCTGCCAAAAGGATGGCCATCCCCGGACCTGTAGGAATGCCAAAAGCCACGGTTGGGACTAAACCCGCACCTTCCTTCGAATTATTGGCTGCGCCCGGACCCAGGACTCCCCGGATATCCCCCTTACCAAACCCTGCCCGTTCCTCTTCAGTCTTGGCGCTCTGTGTCGCATGGGCATAAGCTATCCATTGGGCTACCGCTCCACCCAGACCAGGTAATGTCCCGATTAGTGAACCGATGAAGCTACATCGCACGGTGAGCCAGAAATGTCGGAAAGTGTCTTTTATTCCATCCATTACTCCTTTTCCGAGTTTCCCATAAGTAACATCGCCTGCGATGGCAGTCCTTCGAACAGCAAGGTCGACGATTTCCGGGATGGCGAAAATTCCTATCATCACTGGGATGATGGGTAGTCCATTCCACAGATAGAGCTGTCCAAAGGTGAAACGGAGGATCCCTGCCTGACGGTCCTGGCCTACGAGGGAGCATAACAACCCAAATCCTCCACTCATCAATCCGAGCAAAAGGCCACGTTTTCCATGACCGCTTAAGGTAGCAATACATGCCAGACCCAGAATGATCAGCATAAACATCTCCGGAGAACCGAAGGCAAGCACCAGGGGCCGAACAATAGGAATGGTAAAAGCCAAATAAAATGCCCCAAATATGGCCCCGACTAAGGAACTCATCAGCACAGCGCCTAATGCCCTTCCAGCCTCTCCCTTCTTAGCCATGGGGTAACCATCGACAATCGTAGCTACTGTAGTCGCCTCTCCGGGAATCCCAAAGAGGACGGAGGTGATGTCTCCGGTCGTTGCACAAACAGAATGCATTCCCAGAAGGAAGGGAAAGGCCTCCTGAGGGGTCATTTTATAGATAAATGGTAGCATGAGGGCCAGGGTCGTGCCACCACCTAAGCCCGGTAGGATCCCTACCCAGAACCCGATGGCAACCCCGATGAGCATGTAAAGAAACGGCTTCAATTGTAAGTTGGCTAACAGGCCTCCAATAAATGCGTTAAATATTTCTTCCATCATTCCCTTCCTGAAAAGTTGTGAAAAAATACCTAATGTTGAGGCAATTTAAAAGTCATTTTTAAAACTTTGTCAAGCCAAATTAGAAATGTTTTGTAATCCCTCAGTTATGGGTAATTATTGGTTATGGAGTTATTCCTTTTTCCCCGTAGCGTCGGCATTTATTGCCGACGGACTCCGCCCTCAATAAATGAGGGCGCTACATATATTATAAAAATCTCCCCCATAACTGA
>JASEIE010000032.1:0-2883 GCA_030024065.1 Thermodesulfobacteriota bacterium | reverse complement strand
GACTCCGCCCTCAATAAATGAGGGCGCTACATATATTATAAAAATCTCCCCCATAACCGAGGGGTTACAATGTTTTAAAATTTTATAAATTTGCCAAATTCCTTGACGATATCACTGGGTTGATTGAGGAGGTAATTTAAAACTTTTAAACACTCATCCGCAGGAGTATAGGTAACCTCCATCTTGCTCTTTTTCGCATCTTCCTTAAGTTCCGGGTCCTTGGCTACTTTGGCGAAGGCATCCCTTAAAATGTTAATTACCTCTACTGGGGTTCCCGGGGGAGCCGCATAAGGCCGGCCAATTCGATCCGCAGAGTCAAGCATGGCCATGATCGTCTTACCTTTAGGATCCGTGGTCAGATCTTCATTCACCGGTAAATTCTCAATCCCTGGCTCAGAGACTTGCCCACGAACCACAGGACGCACCAATCCCCTCTCAATGAATGGTTTAAGGGAGCTATAGGAACCCGCCCGACCATCCACCTCTTTCCGCTCGATGGCCAACATAGCATCAGCGCTCGAAGGATAGATTATCAATTTTGTGTTGAACCCAGCAAACTCCTTTAGAAGGATGATGAATTGGTGGTCTGATGACCCTGGACCCATGGTTCCAAGGTGGATGGGTTCTTTCACCTTCTTGAGATCGTCGAAGGTCTTATACGGAAGATCATTCCGTATCGTAAGAATAGAAGCTTCGATGGCTGATGATCCTATCCAGGAGTACTTCATGATATCAAACCTGACCCCTTCTGTCTTCAGAACTTGGGCAAAGGGAATCCCCCGATTGAAAGCCCCGATGGTCAGGCCATCTGGCTTAACAAGATTGTAGACGTGATTGGCAGCGATGATGCTGCTGGCCCCCTCCATATTTTCGACAATGATCGAAGGCTTTCCAGGGATATGCTTGGGGAGGTGTTTTGCCAGAAGTCGTGCCATGCGATCATACCCTCCTCCTGGTCCAAACCCTACAATAATTCTAACCGTCTTGCCCTCGTAATAGGGCGCTGCAAGAAGCTTGAATGGAAATAAAAGTACGAAAAAGATGAAAAAACTGACAAACATCTTCATCATCATCTGCCTTTTCATATTGTTCCTCCTTATTTAAATATTAGTGGGTTTTCACGAAATTCGTAACCATTTGATTATGCTAACTTATTTGAACCACAAATTTTTGATTTGCCCTCCTATAAAAATTCCCTTTTGCTTACAATTAGTTATACACCTACAACCCCTTCGTTCAGCCAAATTTTAGCCTTCCTTAGGGAAGATGGAGGGCAATTTTCGCCTCTCCATACCTCCTCTCCCCATGGGGGAGAGGATTGAGGTGAGGGGGGTTGCCTCTTCTCTTTTCTATGACCCTCTGAATCATTTCATAGACCCCTTCAATGTTGTTCAATATCTCCTGGTCACTAAATCTTATTATCTCCACCCCCATCTCTGACAACTCTTTGGTCCTTAATCCATCTCGTCGTCTGCCTTTATCTCCATAATGCTGCCCACCATCAGCTTCGACACCAAATCTATATTCCGGACAATAGAAATCTAAGATATATCTTCCAATAGAAAATTGTCTTCTGAACTTGGCTCCAGATAGTTGACGATTTCGTAATACGGCCCAGACCTTCTTTTCAGCATCTGTCTCTTCTCTCCGAAGGTTTCTGCATTTCTCAATATTGTTGCGTTTAATTTCACCCTCCTATTACCCTATCTCCCCCTCACCCTACCCCTCTCCCCATTGGGTAGAGGGAAAATTTCAAAATTTTATCTTGTGAAGCCCTATAAATATCAAACAATGATTCCGAAATGGATATCACTCCGAAGCGAGGAGATCTCTCATAAGGGTGCCATAACGCTCGAATATCTTCTTGCGCAGCTCGGGCGAAGATTGAGCCACCGGTGGAAAATCCGTTATTCGCTCATAAGGGATACAGGCATCGATGACAGCCCTCGAATTATAATATTGATCCGAAGAAGTCAAAGGATCGATCCGACTCCCCCAGCACTTTCTCGTGATCTCAATGTCCTGGCCAGGGTCACATCGGGACCCCATCGCCCAGATCACCTCATTGAGATTCGATGGATCAATATCCTCATCAACCACCACAGTGAATCGATTGACATACCCGGCAGGAGGAACCTGTGAGGCAATCATCCCCGCCTGCCGAGAATGGCCATAATACCTCTGCTTGATAGAGATGACATTGAACGTTCTTCCCGAGCCCGCACCATGAACCCAGACTCCTCTCACCTCCGGACATCCCGATCTCTCCAGTCCATCCCACAGCCCGGCTGAGCGGATGAAGCACCTCTCAAAAAGGTGGGAGTGAGGCGGCTTTTGTGAAGCAGCGCATGTCAGGATAGGGTTGTTACGGAACATTACCCTCTTGATTTTAAAAACTGGCTCCTCTTTCTTCCCGCCTGCATAATAACCGTGCCATTCCCCAAAAGGACCCTCAAGCAACTTTTCCTTTGGCAATATCTCCCCTTCCAGCGCTATCTCCGCATGGGCAGGAATGGGAAGCCCCGTATACTTTCCCTTGATCACCTCTACGGCTTCCCCGGCCAATCCTCCAGCAAAATCAAATTCACTGGTTCCCCAGGGAACCTGGAAGCGCGAGGCGACAAATAAGAGTGGATCAATCCCTACTACGACAACTGCTGGACAAGGTTCCCCCTTCTCCAAATATTTGTCACGCTGGATTCTTCCCTGTTTGCCCTGGGAGATATAGGAGGTGCAAGTATTTTTATCAATAAGTTGCACACGATAAGTGCCACAATTCACCCAGCCTTCTTCAGGGTCCCTGGTGATGACCGCATCGGCCGTTCCAATATATCTCCCGCCATCCAGCTCATGATGGATCGGAGAAGGGAATCGAAAGAGATC
>JASEIE010000329.1 GCA_030024065.1 Thermodesulfobacteriota bacterium | reverse complement strand
AAAGCAGGATATGATTTTGATAAGAACGACACAAAAACTTAAATGTAAAAATATCAGATGCTGGTTAAACTCCTCTTCCTTTTTATTATCACTCCGATGGCGGAACTCTTTCTTCTGATAGAAATTGGTAAAGCCATCGGAACGCTTGAGGTCATCCTGTTGACGATTGTCACCGGCATCATTGGTGCTGCCCTGGCAAAATCCCAGGGTCTCTCTGTTTTAAGAAAGATCCAACAGGAGATGGCAGAAGGAAGGATGCCTGCCTCCAACCTGATCGATGGTGTGATGATCCTCATCGGAGGAATCCTCCTTCTCACCCCTGGAGTCCTGACCGATGCCTTTGGAATACTCCTCCTGATTCCATGGACACGGGTCTTGATGAAAAAGCTTTTGATGAAATGGATGATCTATAAAACCCACAAAGGTCAGATCCATATCCGCATTGATAGACATCCCTAGAATCGGTTACATTAAGATCTCTAAAAAATTTCATTTCGTCACCCTGAACTCGTTTCAGGGTCTGGTTTATACTTATCTAATAGATGCTGAAACCAGTTCAGCATGACATTTTGCGCCAATGATCACGCTCAACCATGTTCAGAAGCAGTTCGGAAGCAGGGTCCTTCTCCAGGACTGTTCCCTTCAGATCGGGGCCAGGGATCGAATCGGTCTGATCGGTCCCAATGGCTCTGGTAAAACGACCCTCTTCAGAATGATCCTCGGAGAGGAATCGATTGACGGAGGAGAGATTCTCATTGCGAAGGGAGTCAAGATGGGCTACCTCCCCCAGGAGGTGATTTCTTTTAAGGGAGATACGGTCCTCAATGAGGTTTTAAAAAGTGCATCAAGCATCATCTCCCTTCAGGATAAGATGAAGATCCTGGAAGAAGAACTATCCTCCATCGACGATCCGAAAGAACAGGAGAGGCTGGCCAAGGAGTATGGAAAACTTCATGAAAGATATACCCTTCTCGGAGGATACGGACTGGAGGCAGAAGCGAAGCAAATCCTGCAAGGATTAGGTTTCAAGGAGAGAGATTTCAACCGGGCGACCGATGAGCTCAGTGGAGGCTGGCTGATGCGGATCGCTCTGTCGAAAATCCTTCTGCAATCCCCTGATCTGCTTCTCCTCGACGAGCCAACCAATCATTTAGATCTTCAATCTCTGATCTGGCTTGAGAACTTTTTGATCAACTACCCAGGTGCTATGGTCATCGTCTCTCATGATCGGGTCTTTCTCAACCATCTCATCGATCGGATTGCAGAGATTGAAGGTGAAAAGATCGACCTCTATTATGGCGATTATGACCGCTATTTAGAGGAGAAGGAGAATCGCAGGCGGATCCTCGAGGCGACCTATAAGACCCAGCAGAAGAAGATCGAGCAGACCGAAAGGTTTATTGAGAGATTCCGGGCTAAAAACACCAAATCGAGCCAAGTTCAGAGTCGGATCAAGATGCTCGGAAAATTGGAGCGGATTGAACTTACAAAAGAGAGAAAAGAGATTCGATTCCAATTCCCTGTTCCCAAAAGAAGCGGTCACAGGGTGATCGAGGTTAAAAATCTTCACAAGAGGTATGGCGAAATAGGTGTTTATCAGGGGATTGATCTCACCTTCTATCGGGGAGATAAGGTGGCCCTGGTCGGCCCCAATGGGGCCGGCAAATCGACCCTTCTCAAAATCCTGGCTGGTGTACTCGGTTGCGAAGAGGGCGAGGTCATTCTGGGAAAAGATGCGACCCGTGCCTACTTTGCCCAGCATCAGTTCGATCTCCTCCGCCCTGAAAATACTGTTTATGAAGAGCTCCTCACTGTTGCGACGGATGAGAGCCAGACTCAACTTCGAACCCTCCTGGGAACCTTTCTCTTCAGCGGAGATGAGATTGAGAAGAGGGTCTCGATCCTGAGTGGCGGCGAGAAGAGCCGACTGGTTCTGGCAAAGATGCTCCTCAAACCCGCCAACTTCCTTCTCCTGGATGAGCCAACGAGTCATCTCGATATTCCATCAAGAAATGTTTTGGAGATGGCTTTAAAGCAATTTCAAGGAACGATCTGTCTGATCACCCACGATCGCCATCTGATCAACCAGATCGCTAACAAGGTGATCGAAATCGACCTGGGGACTCCGAATGTCTATCTGGGAAATTATGATGACTACCTCTATAAAAAGCAGCAGATCCAGATGGAGGAGGCTCAAAAAGGTGTAAGGCTGATGCCCTCCGGGCCAGAGGCCCATCCGGGCCGGCGGCAAGCATCGCCCTCATCTCAAAAAAAGAAACCCTCGGTCAGGACCAAGGAGGAGAGGCGAAAGAGGGCGCAGGAAATGGACCAATTCCGGAAACAGCTCTCCGCTCTTGAAAAGAGATTCCAGGAAGCGGAGAAATCTTTGCAGGAAGCCACCCGGAAACTCGATCATCTCAATCAGAGGCTTTCCGATCCGAATCTCTATCTGAATCAGAAAGAGACTTACGAAACGGTTGAAGACCACAAGCAGGTTAAGGAGCAGGTCAGACAACAGACCCAGCTCTGGGAATTCCTCGCCCTGGAATTGGAAGAGATGAAGATGATGCAAACGATGGATCTCATGTCAGATGCCAAAGAGTAGTGTTGAAATTGAAACCCTCATCCAAAACTTAGAAATTTAAGCTCTCATCATAATAGAGTTACCTCTTTCTTCCTGGTGCCCTGATTTTTCAATTTCATCCAGCAATACAGCATTTCAACCCGCAATGGATGATTCCTTCATGTCTTAGCCAAATCGAGTTTTATTCTTCCATTGACACACAACTCCTTTTTCCTTATACTTAATTCATCCAAAAGCGAGTTCTTTCTCATCCAATCCTATCCAAAACTCAATAAAAGGAGAAAAAATATGATTCCATCTCGTTTCGTGCGTCAGTCTTTATTAATACTATGTTTGTTCATGTTGATGTTCACTGCTTGTGTGTTCGTGCAAGCGGCGACGAACAAGGAGTACGAACCAGTGGAAGGCCAGGGGGGCAAGGACGTAATATGGGTGCCAACCTCGCTGGTGCTGGTGAACAAAATGCTCGACATGGCGAAAGTCACACCGCAAGATTACGTGATAGACCTCGGTTCAGGTGACGGTCGCACTGTCATCACTGCCGCAAAGCGCGGCGCCCGTGCCCTGGGCATCGAATACAATCCAGACATGGTTGCGTTATCGAAGCGCAATGCCGTCAGGGAAGGCATCACCGACAAAGCCCAATTCGTCCAGGGAGATATCTTTGAGAGTGATTTCTCACAGGCTACGGTCATTGCCATGTTTCTATTGGAAGATCTCAACATCAGGCTTCGCCCGCAGATTCTTGATCTCAAGCCCGGCACCCGTGTCGTATCGAATACCTTCACGATGGGAGAATGGACAGCCGACGAGATTGTCACTGCGGAAAAGAAAGAGGGCTGCGAGAGCTATTGCACGGCTTATCTCTGGATCGTGCCGGCAAAAGTGGAAGGCACATGGATGCTTCCGCAAGGCGAACTTAGGCTCAATCAGAGCTTTCAGATGATATCCGGAACGCTCAAATCCGGCACCAATACCGCGCCAGTCATGAATGGCAAACTCAATGGTGATCAGATCAGCTTCAGTGTCGGCAATGCCAAGTACACCGGCCGCGTGAGCGGCAGCACCATGCAAGGGACGTTTGAATCCGGCGGAAACACCACCAAATGGAACGCAACCAAAGCCAGCAAGGTATTGTAGTCTCCATCAGAAAAATCCCTAAGGGTCATGATGGGCGAAGTGATCATCAAAGGATACGTGCCGGGGGCAATTGGTCGGATTTCTGAACTGCACGCAACCTACTACCATCCAAACTGGGGATTCGGGCTCTTCTTCGAAGCCAGAGTGGCCACAGAACTCTCTCAGTTTCTCGGCCGATTTGACGGGTCAAGAGATGGGTTCTGGACCGTCTGCTTCAACGATCGGGTTGAAGGCGGAATGGCCCTGGATGGGATGAAGGCCATGGAAGATGGCGCACATCTCAGATGGTTCATTCTATCACCAGAGGTAAGAGGCCGTGGTTTTGGAAATAGATTGATGGAAGAGGCCATCTCCTTCTGTAAAAAGAACGATTGTCGGCGAGCCTACCTCTGGACTTTTGAAGGGCTCCATCCTGCACGCCATCTCTATGAGAAATTTGGGTTTAAGCTTGTGCAGCAGGCCGAAGGCATCCAATGGGGAGCAACGGTCATTGAGCAAAAGTTCGAACTTAACCTGTGATAGAAGGTCTTGAATGAAGAATAGGGAAATGATGGATGGGGCGGGTGATTAACCCGCCCCTTTACTTTCTGATCAATAAGCCGGTGGCATGGGTGGACCACCTGCTTGCTCCTTTTTGGGTTTCTCGGCGATGACCGCCTCTGTGGTGATCAACAGCGAAGCCACGCTGGCCGCATTCTGAAGGGCCAGACGGACCACTTTCGTCG
>JASEIE010000328.1 GCA_030024065.1 Thermodesulfobacteriota bacterium | reverse complement strand
AAAATTCTGACTTAAAAGGAGTGCACTTTTGAAGTTTAAACAGTGCACTTTTCAATTTTAGCTAACATATGGTTTCCGCTTAACCGATTGAACGGGTTATCCGGCCCGCAATGGTCATAGAGGAGATGATCTCCCATCGCTGAAAACCTTTATCCAATAGCGAGAACACTTACATCTTTTTCCAGGATATGCCATTCCTATCTCTGCTAAATTGGGATGCCTCTCTTGTTGATTCCGCCTTGATCTCTGAAGGACGGAAGGAGCAACTATTTAATTATCAATGGAAAGGAGAGGGTATGGCCTCCAGAAGCAGGAAAATCAACGCCTGGAAGAGGACTACCCCCTTATGTTCAAATCCTGTGGATAAAAATAATTTTGGGTTTACATCTCCTTCATTCATTTATGGAAAAAAATAATTAGGCTTTTAGCCGTTATAAAAGCCAAGCAATTTCAAATGGTTAATTCGTTGTGTCTCTGCCACCCCAAAACACCATATCTTGTGGTTTTCCGAATCAGCTTTGGCTTGGCATTGTTCATAACCTGTTTAAATAATTTATCCAGCACCTTCCAGAATACCTCGCAGCTCTGCTGCGGGAATGAATGGAGCACTTCCGAGAAGTGCTCCATGAATGGCTTAAGATAATCTTCCTGCGGGGGTTAATACCCTGCAGGAAGGTGCTGGATTTATCTGAAGCGATCATTTTTAAAATTTTAAAAGAATAAAAAAGGGGAGGTTTTCCCTCCCCTTTCCATTTGATACCGGATGAATCAGGACTTAATCTAAGAAATTATTTTACCGCGCTCTTCAGCAGACTACCTGCCTTGAATTTAGCCACTTTTGCGGCAGGAATTTTAATCTCCTTTCCTGTTTGAGGATTTCTACCCATTCTCGCCTTCCTCTTCGTTACAGAAAAAGTCCCGAATCCCGGAAGTGTCAACTTGTCTCCCTTCTTCAGAGCCTTCGTCACAGTGCCCGTGAAGGCATTCAGGGCTTTTTCAGCCGACGCTTTTGAGACCTTGGCCTCCTTACCCATTGAGGCAACGAGTTCCGCTTTCGTCATTTAAATCACCTCCCTCTTTTTTGATCTTATTTTTGGCCATTTAAAAATGATGCCCATCATAAACCACCGATATTTTAAAAGTCAAGTCTTTTATTTTAAAAATTCTGCTTCTTTATCATCATCTCTTATGAACGATTTATTTTCATCAATCGAACCTTCGAACCTGTGACCCGCTTCAAATGAAAGCGCCTCCAGATGATCGGGATCAAACTCCAGGACAGAGAAGATCTTCTTCTCAATATCAAAGGTGGTCTTCCTCAGCCCTTCCAACATTTCGAAAGCCCTCTGGCTTTTCCCATATCGTTCCATCAGGTCTTCAAACCTCTCTTTTAAGGAGACGATCCGGTCATGCCGGACCCGTTTATCCGCATAATTGACCACCTCCTCTTCAGATACCCATGAGGGATCTTTTTCCTTCAATAACTGGATATGCTCGGCCACCACCTCTCCCACCCTCTCATACCCCATTCCCCCTAAAAGCTTCGATCCAGTGAGGGCGTGATCCTCTCTCGTCTTAAGGCATTCGGTCTTCGTCAGGTCGTGAAGCAGGGCGGCTGCTTCGACTAAATGGGGATTGATCCTCTGACCTCTTCTATTTAATTCGACGGAAAGAAAGAGGGCCACTTTAGCTACTTGGATGCTGTGGTCGATGATATGATCAAACATTCCGTATTGACCCATTAATCTGAAGCAGTCTTCTCTTGTGGGAATCATCCTATCTTCTCAGAAAGACTTTCTCCTCCATAGGGTCTCTCTCTCTCGTTCTGCTTCAAGAATCTCATTTAATCTTTCTTCCGAAACAGGTTCCTTCTTATACTGTCGGAAAAGTCGCCTGTTCCTGATAGATTCAACGACTGAATTCTTACTCTTCATTCTAATTTTCGTTTTTTCCTTCAGGTGATGGCAAGGCGGGTTGGTTCTCAATCTGTTCCAGTCTGAAGCTGAATTTATCCAACCGTCTTCTCGCTTCCTCAAACTTGTTCATGGCATTGGTGATATGTTTTCCCACTAGTTGAAAGTCCTCCTGAAAGGCTTTGATCTCTTTTGCCAGACTCCCAAGTTCACCCTGTATTTTCCGAGCATTTTCCTCAATTTTCAAACCTTTCAATCCAAGAGCAATGACATGAAGATAGGCATAAAAGAGATTGGGGGAAACAGGAATCACCTTCTTGCTTAATGCATAATTTAAAATTCCTTTCTCCTCCCCAAAGGACTCGTCTTTAGTAATCGTCTCATAATAGACATTCTCTGCGGGGATATAGAGTAAGGCAAAATCGTAGGTCCCTTCCTTCGGGACAATATATTTGTTGGCGATGTCATCGATGTGCTTTTTCACATCCCGGTAAAAGAACTTTAAACTGGCCTTTCTCTCTTCCTCGGCATTGGATTCGATAATTCGTTTGAAATTTTCGAGGGGGAATTTCGAATCGATCGGAACGAGTTTTTCGCCAACCATGACGACGGCATCCACCCTCTCTCCACTCAAGAATGTGTGCTGAAGGGTGAAAGATTTGGGTGGAAGGATTTGATATAACAGCTCCCCCAGAAATTGTTCTCCCAATCCTCCCCTCAATTTGGGGGTTCGAAGAATTTCTTGTAAGGAAGCGATGTCCTTCCCTACTTCGAAGATTTGTTCGCTGGTTTTCGAAAGCTCTCCAATATTCCTCTGGACATCTCCAATCACCCTTGCTGCATTATCGAGACGTTTACTGACCTCTCCGCTGGAACTCTGAAGTTGCTGGTTCACCATCTGGAGCTGCTGGTTGACCTGTTGATGGATGAGCCCTATCTGCTCATTGAGAAGAGAAATATTCCCCCTGAACCCTTCGCCCATCTGCCCCCTCAACTGTTCCATCTGTTGCTGCATCAATGTCCACATCGGCTGCGAGGAGACATCCTTCTTCATTTCCTCGACCATTCTCCTCCACCTCTGCTCCATAAAGTAGAGGAAAATGGCAGCCGCGGCGATGATCAGTCCCAAAAGAAGATAGATTCCTTCCATTCCTGCTCCTCGAGGTTTGATGATTCGATCACGGGTGTTGAATGATGATGTGCCCCTCCACTCTTTTTCCGACGGGGTTGGTCACGGAGACCCGACATAGACTCTCTCTCCGGGAATCCTCTATGGCTATTGGTAACTCGACTTTGAGCGGACTCTTTCCAGAAACGTTCGGAAGTTCTTTGATACCACCTGATCCCATAAAGGATAGATTGAGCGGAGTGCCCGCCTCTTCCCATCTCACCTCCACCCTCATCCTTTCCAGTGGTTCTTCATGCTTTGGCTGAGGGGAGGGAATGGAGAATGAGAATTCCTCTTTTCCACGCGCTCCGATCTGAAAGGGAAAGATGATAAATCTTCTTTCGAGAATATTATTCTCTAAACGGATGTCATCGGATTGAAGTTTGGGCGAGATGAAAACCTTTACCCTGAAGATTCCTTTAATGGTAACCCGATAAGGGGGCTCAAGGATGTAAGGAGAGGCTGAATGGGCTTTTAACACCTCTGATGTGAAGTGGTCAAACTCCGAAATCTTCCGATCGTTCATAAAGATACGGCACCGGAAGGTCACTCCCTTCCGGAGGTCCACCTCCCCGGTATTGGAAAGGATGATATTGAGTTCCATATCTTCTGTCAAACTTAAATCTTTAATCGCAATATCCGGACCGATGGGAAGCCCTTCCAGTATCTTCTTTAACTGGTTATTCTCTTTGGTCACCTCCTTCATCTCCGTGCCCGTATCAACACGGGCCTCCACCTCATGGCGACCGTAAAGGGTTAATGGGGTTGTCAAGTTGACACTCTCCTGTGGGTGGATGAAAGGCTGATTGGAAACCTCTTTCAAGTGATAACTCTTATCAAACCGGCCATCGACAAAAAGATTGAGGTTTCCGCTCTCCATTGGAAATGGACGGGTCCCCACATTGGTGAGGGTAGCAACCAGCCTCCTCTTTTTATGGAGAAAGAGATGGGTAACAGCAATGTCTGGTAACTCTAATAGCTCTAATGGTTTTAATGGTTCTCTCGGACCCTCCAATACGGAAGGAATGCTGGTGAGCTGGATCACCTCTTCTTTTTCAGCTTTCTCCACCTCTCTCCCCTCACTTTTTTCCACAGGGATTTCAGAAAGGGTGTCATCCATATAAGTAACGGGTTGTGCCGGAGGCAAGGGAGATGAGGGTTGAATCGGCATTCTGGTTTTACACCCAGAGAAAAAAAGAGAGAAGGCGAGAAGAAAAACCACCCCTTTTAACATGAATGAAATCCCAGCCTCCTTGCTCACTAAGATATCCCATCATTCAATCAATTGCAAGAAATTTCAATATCTTCTGTAATTCAGACACTGGACTTCAGACTTTAGACACCAGATTTTTCTATATAAGAAATTAACCCCTGAAGTGTTCTCAAACT